>JAWCLH010000028.1 GCA_038851035.1 Thermoplasmata archaeon | reverse complement strand
TCCTCATTGAAATGGAGAACATGTCCCTGAACTCCTCGACCGGCGTTCTAAGGTGGACACCTGTGGAGACCGGAGAGTTCCCGGTCCCAGTCAATATTTCTGATGGCGAAGCAAACATAACGCACAACTTCACCATCATTGTCGTCCGCGGGAACAGGGCTCCCCTGTTCAAATCCAGACCCGTTACTGAGGGCATCCGCCATGTCGTCTATCGTTATGATATCCGCGTGGAGGACCCCGATAGTGACCAGATAACCCTGACCCTTCTCTCGGGGCCGCGGAACATGACCCTGGACAATTCCACGGGACAGCTTATCTGGGTTCCGGACGAAACCGGGAATTTCTCAGTTAGGCTTCTCGCCTCTGACGGCCGCGGCGGGGAGGCAGTTCAGGAGTTCGGGATTAATGTCAGGGACAAGGTCCTGCCGATTGTAGAGTTCATTAAGCCCACAGAGGGCCAGAGGGTCACCGGCAGGATGACTGTCTCGGGAAAGGTCCTCAGGGGAACCCTGGAGGTCGTGAGGGTCCAGATTCGGATTGACTCCGGAGACTGGCTCGAAGCCTCCGGCAACCACTCCTGGAGCTGCACAGTTGATACCTCCGGATTGAAAAACGGCAGGCACACCCTCCAGGCCCGCGCTTACGATGGATACGATTTCTCGCTGCCTGTGAACAGGACAATCATTGTTGACAATCCGGCTGAGGGCATGGCCCTCAATCTCTGGCTCGGAGCCGTGCTGGTTCTTATGGCGGCGGCCTCGGCCGCGGTTCTGCTCTGGAGAAAGCGCCATAAGTCGCGCTGATGGATAAGGATCCAGTGGCGGGCCTGTTTTAACCCTCACGACCGGGGTCATGAATGGGCCGGGCCTGCTCCCTGAGGTGCTCCGCCATGAACCTGTAGAGCCCCGCGACCTCCATCCTCCTCCCCTCCCTCGCAACCGCCAGAGAGCCGCGCAGAAGCGCCAGCTCGCAGGTCGGGCAGCACGTGACCAGCAGGTCCGCGCCGGTCTCGACCGCCTGCCTCATCCTGCTCTTGGCCATCTCGCGCGCGAGGGGCCTGTCGGTCGTGAGAATTCCACCCCCGGACCCGCAGCAGAGCGAGAACTCGCGGTTGTTCCTCATCTCCACCAGCTCCACGCCCATCGCCTCCAGAATCATCCGCGGCTCGTCGAAGAGCTTCAGCCTCCTGCCTAAATCGCAGGGGTCGTGGTAGGTCACCCTGAGCTTCCTCCCCCTCGGCCCGCGCGGCCTCCTCCATTGGATTTTGTCGAGGCTCTCGGCCACGACCTCGACGATGTGCCTCGGTTTCAGGCCGTAGGCAGTCCTGAAGAAGTGGGTGCAGGAGGGGCACATCGTTATGAACTCCTTGTAGGTCACGACCTGCGCATTACTCGTCATTATCTCCTTCAGCTCGCTCTCGAAGCCCAGCGCGTCCGCGACGAACCCGCAGCAGTACTCGTCCCCTATCCCCGGCCTGATTCCGAGGGCGTTGAGCACCTTCACGGCCGCCCTGACGTCCTCGACCTGGTCCTTGTACTGGCACCCGATGTAGAGCGGCACAACACCGTCCTTCCCAATGTCCTCGAAGCGCTTCGCCAGGTCTATCTTCCTGCCGTAGATATCGCCTGTGGCCTTCAGCGCCGCAACGAGCTCCCTGTGCTCCTTTAGTACCAGCCCCCTCCTGACGAGTTCGGTTCTCATCTGCCTGAACCTTTTGTTGTTCTCCATCGCGCAGCGCGCGTCGCAGGAGCCGCAGAGAACGCAGGTGTAGAAGAGCCTGAGGAGCTCCTCCGAGGGCTTCACCTTCCCCTCCAGCACGCCCAGAATCGCCCTGTTCTTGCCCCTTGATGTGTAGGTCTTGTCCTTTTTGATTTTATAAATGGGGCAGTCCTTCTCGCAGAAGTTGCAGGAGGTGCCGAAGCATGTCTCGGCGTCCTTCCTCAGGGCCTCTAATCCAGCCTGCTCGGCCATCACACACCACCTCCCCCGGGCCCTGACCACCCGCCGCTCCCGGCTTCTGAAACCACTCGCCCTTCCTTGTTGCTGCCGCTCTCCTCCCTACCCCCGGCCCCTCCTGTCTCGCCCCCGGCCCCTCCTCCGCCCCCTACCCCGCCACCGGCGCCTGCAGAATCTCCTGCCGGCCCGCAGACTCCCGCTCTCCCCTCCCACCTGAACTTCTTCCCCGGGTTCATTATGCCGTCGGGGTCGAAAACCCTTTTGACCTCCCTCATGTACTCCACGGCCTTTCCGTGCTCATACTCCAGATACGGAACCCTGAGGTTTGTGTCGCCCATGTAGGTGCTCATTGTCCCGCCCATGTCAACGGCTATCTTCGAGAGCTCCTCGAAGTACCTCCTGAACCTGTTGACCTCGTCCTGGTCCCTGTAGTTGACGAAAAGCGCGCAGGAGCATGAGAAGCCGATGCTGTTTGGGTGCTCTAGATAGGCGTTCATGCCCAGAATCTGCAGATTGTGCTTCTCCGCGGTCGCGACGAAGGCTTTGTAGAACTCCTCCAGCCTGCCCATCGGAACCCCGGGGTCGCAGGCCCCGAACTTCTTCTCCACCTGCGACTTGGGCCACTTCTGCTTGTAGGGCTCGAAGGCGAGCGTGTGCTTGGATATCCACCAGCTCTCCACGATGTCCCTCTCTTTAACCAGCTGCCCGCCCATCTCCTCGGCTATTCTGAAGGCGTACTTTTTATTGAACGAGACCACCTTCTTGTCACCTGCAAAAATTATGGCCAGCAGGGCCTCGGCCCAGTCCGGAACCTCCGGCTCCCTCCCGTGCTTCTCTTTGTAGGCGTGGGTGTAGAACTTCAGCCTCCTCTTGCAGTTGATGTGCGCGCCCTCGATGCACAGCCCCGCCTTAAGGAGACGGTTCAGGTACTCCACCGCCTTTGTCATCGATGGAAATAGAATCATGTCCACGGAGCGCTCCTCGGGAATGGGCTCGGCCTTGAGCGTCGCGGCCGTTATCACCCCGAGCGTTCCCTCGCTCCCGACAATCAGATCCTTGAGCTTGTAGCCGCTGGAGGTGAAGTGGGCCTTCCTGTGCCCCAGCTCCACGACCTCCGCCCTGCCCGTGACAACCTCGACGGAGAGGAGGGCGTTGAGAATCTTCCCGTACTTCATTCCGAAGGTCGAGTCGTTGTCGCAGGCGATTTCCGAAGCGAGGGTGCAGGACCACTTCGATTCCGGGAGATTGGGTATCCAGAGGCCGTGGGGCTCGAGCGCGTCGAGCAGCTCCTGCATCGTCGCCCCAGCCTGGGCCCGGATGGTCTGGTTCGCCGGGTCGACCTCGATAATTCTGTTCATCGAGGAGCCGTCGATGTAGATGCCGCCGTGTATCGGAACCGCCCCGCCCGCCATCCCCGTCAGTCCGCCTCCGGCAGTCACGGGGACACCGTGCCTGCGCGCGATCTCAACCGTCTTCCTGACGTCCTCGGTCTCTTTCGGTAGAACCACGACATCCGGGGGAAACACCTCCTTCGGCGTCCGGGGGGACCAGTCGGCGCCGTAAGCGAATCTCTCGAAGTCCTCAGTGCGGACCTTCTCCCCCAGCGCAGCCCTCAGCTCCTCAATATAGGCCTGCATCACCCACCACCCGCGTGCGGTAATCGGGAAGCTGCCTAAAGGGTTTTTGGAGATGGGCCTTGAGACTCTCCGGCACCGCGCTATGTTCGGAGGAGCTCCAGCACCCTGCCCGGCGCTGCCATGTCTCTCCCTCACACTGATTTAATGCTTTTGCGCATATGGGACCGGTGGCGGAAAAGCTATTTGTAGCCCCGCTCTGTTTACCCGGCCGAGGCCCCGGAGGGGCCTGAGGGGGTTGGGGGAATGAGGCCTTTCGCAAAAAGCATGGGGCGGATAGGGACTGAGTCGGCCTTCGAGGTTCTGGCTAGAGCAAAAGCGCTGGAGAGGCAGGGGAGGAGAATTCTTTACTTCAACATCGGCGAGCCGGATTTTCCGACGGCGCCCCACATCATCGACGCCGCGAAGAGGGCGCTGGACGCGGGCTATACTCACTACGTTCCTGCGCCCGGCATCCCGGAGGTCCGCGAGGCGATATGCGAGTACATCAATAGAACGCGGGGCTTCAGGCCCTCACCCGACCAGGTCCTGCTGACGCCCGGGGCCAAGCCGATAATGACCTTCACCATCATGGCCCTGTGCGACAGGGGAGACAGGGTCCTCTACCCCGACCCCGGTTTTCCGATATACGAGTCGATGATAAGGTACATAGGGGCAAGGCCCGTGCCCATCAAGCTGAGGGAGGAGAACGAGTTCCGCATGGACCCGGAGGATATCAAGAAAAAGGTGAGCGAGAAGACGAAGCTCATCATCATCAACACGCCCCACAACCCGACGGGCTCTGCACTGAATGAGGAGGAGGTCAGGACGATCGCGGACCTCTGCCACGACAAGGGAATCTGGCTCCTCTCGGACGAGGTCTACAATGAGATTCTGTACGAGGGAAAGCACTTCTCGCCCGCGGTGTATGACAAGTGCCTGGAGTACACGATTCTGCTCGACGGCCTCTCCAAGACCTACGCAATGACGGGCTGGAGGCTGGGGTACGGCGTCATGCCTCCGGAGCTTCACAAATGGGAGACCCTACTGACCATCAACTCCGTCTCCTGCACCAGCGCGTTCTCACAGATGGCCGCGAAGGAGGCCCTCCTGGGTCCGCAGGACTCGGTCAGGGCGATGGTGGCGGAGTTCAGGAGGAGGAGGGACTTCATCGTCGAGGGCCTGAATCAGATAAAGGGCTGGAGCTGTCTGAAGCCGAGGGGGGCCTTCTATGTCTTCCCCAACATAAAGAAGTTGAAGAAAAAGAGCAAGGAGATCGAGAACCACCTGCTCAACAACCTTGGTATCGCCACCCTCTGCGGCACCGCCTTCGGCGCCGGCGGCGAGGGCTACATGCGCCTGTCCTACGCCTCTTCAATGGAGAACATAAAGGAGATGCTCGAGATTCTGAAGAGGGAATACGGCACCAAGTGAAGGGAGCCGGCGGCTCTAGCGGCCCCACGAGAGGCCGAGCTCGAGCGCCCTCAGGTTCTTTTTCTCGGTCCCCGCCGGGACGGTCTTCTCCAGAGCCATCCTGACGCTCTCCAGCGAGACCGCGCCCGTCTCCTTCACAAAGAATCCCAGCATCACGCTGTTGGCAAAGAGCTCCCTCCCCAGCTCCTGGCTCGCGAGCGCGGTGGCGGGAATTCCCCTCATTCTCCCGGCACTCCTCGCGCGGTTTTCCTCCACCGGGTTTTTTATGGAGCCACCATGCCCCGCCGCCCCGGATATCGCTCCACCGGGGCCCTTCACGAGGTCAGATTCGAAGAGCAGTGTCCCTCCCGGCCTGAGGAGAGCGATGAAGCGGTCGTGCGCGGGCTGGGACATCGCCACAAGCACATCAATCTCCTCCGGTTCTATCTCGAATACCGGCCCTTCACTGATTGTCACCGTCGAGTGGCAGGCGCCGCCGCGCGCCTCCGCCCCGTAGGACTGGGTCTGGAGCACTCCCTTCCCCTCCAGCGCCGCCGCCCTCCCCAGGACCACACCCATGAGAACTACTCCCTGCCCCCCGAACCCAGAGAAGCGCACTATCACCCTAATCAGCCTCCCTGAACACTCTCCGCCTGCCTGTCCGACAATGTCGCTCCCTTCCGAGGCACAACCCTCGTCCCCCTTCCAGACAGCGCCGCCGCCATCCGAAGCACATCCTTCGCCCTCCTTCCCGACGGCGCCTGTGCCCTCCCGGGCTCCCCGTCCTCACCCGTCCTTCCACGTGCCTCCCCCATCGCCATCACGGCTTTTCCATGGTCGGTCCCCGCCGCAGCCCCGCGCTTCGTGGGCCTCTCCGCCTCTGTTCCCCCTCCTCCCCGCTGGCCCCGGACCCTCATCCCCGCGCTCCATGCGCCCCTCCGCCCCATTCCCTTTCCTCCCTCTCGACGCCGCCGCCTCAGCCGCGCGCTCCTCCGATTTCGGGCCCCCGAGCCTCGACCACACCCCTCCGAATTCTCTTCTCCATCTTCAGCATCACGGAAATATATCCCGGCTCCTTCCTGTCCACCAGCGTCCCCACGGGTATTTTCGATTGCTTCCGCATTTCGGGCGCTGCCCTTATTTTCTCAACCGGGACACTGTGGTCCCTGAAGTACTCGAGCATCTCCGCTCCGGTTCTGGCCCCTTCGGAGCGGAAGTAGGTCGGGCACTGCGAGACTATCTCGAGGAACCTGAACCCCTCGCCGAGGATCAGCTCCTCCATAGCCCCCGAGAGCTGGCGGATGTGGTATGTCGTCCAGCGCGCGACGTAGTTCGCGCCGGCGGCCGCGACCAGCTCTGCAACGAGCATCGGGCGCTCGAGGTGGCCGTAGGGGGAGGTCGAGGTCCTCGCTCCGGCGGGTGTGGTCGGCGAGGACTGGCCGCCCGTCATTCCATAAATCCCGTTGTTCACCATCATCACCCCGAGGTCAATGTTCCTGTGGGCGGCGTGGATGAGGTGATTGCCTCCGATTCCGGCCAGGTCCCCGTCTCCGGCGATAATCAGCACCCTCGTCCCGGGGCTCATCAGCTTGGCGCCTGTGGCGAAGGCCACGGCCCTCCCGTGGGTGGTGTGCAGGGTGTCGCACTTGAAGAGCGGCGATGGAATCCATGACGAGCAGCCGATGCCCGTGACCATTAGAAGCTCCTCGGGCCTTATGCCCATCCTGTCAACTGTCCGGATGAAGCAGTTCAGGACCATTCCGCAGCCGCAACCGGGGCAGAAGGTCGAGGGCATCGTGCCAGGGCGCAGGTACCTCGCCAGCGGGTGCTCCATCAAGGCATCCCTCCTCCCCTCCGGAGCTCGGGCCGGGGCCATTCCCTCACACCTCCATTCCCCCGCAATAGAGGGCTGGCGGCATCAGGAGACCTCCTTCAGTTTGCTGCAGATTTCCTGAACTGTGTGTGTCACGCCGCCGATTTTCGGGAGGCTGACGACATCGGCACATGTGTAGCGCTCGACCTCGCGCGCCAGCTGGCCCAGATTCATCTCCGGTACGAAGATTTTTTCCACACTCTCGGGCAGGGCGTCGACAGCCTCGCGCGGGAATGGCCAGATGGTGCGGGGCCGCACGTAACCGACCATCATGCCGCTCTCCCTGGCCCTCATCACCGCCCCCAACGCGGGCCGGGAGGGGGCGCCGCAGCAGAAAACGACCTTGGTCGCGCCATCCGGGACATCCGACTCCACATCGTACAGCACCCCCCGATTCTCGTCGATTTTTCTGCAGAGCCTTTTGACCAGAGCCTCATGCACCTCCCGGCTCACTATGTCCCTTGTCCCATCGGGTCTGTGTGTTGACCCAGTTACGTGAAGAAACCTGCCCTCCCCGAAATGAACCGCTGGCGGCACGGGGTCGCCGCCGAAGGGAGGCGCCTCATCCGGGTCCGGTGGGCGGGGCAACCCGGCAATGGGCGGCGGTGCCCTGAGCTCGAACGGCTCCCTCATGTGGCCCACCTCTCCGTCGAGAAGCAGGGTGACCGGGGTCCGGAGGGCGGCCGCGATTTCGAACGCCCGGTACGTCAGGTCGAGACACTCCTGCACGGAATTGGGGCAGAGCGCTATCGCCTCGTGGTCACCGTGGGTACCCCAGCGCGCCTGCATGATGTCGCCCTGGGCGGGCTTCGTCGCCTGCCCCGTGGATGGCCCAGACCTCTGGACATCGACAACGACGCACGGGGTCTCGGTCATGAAGGCGTAACCCAGCCCCTCCTGCATCAGAGAGAAGCCCGGGCCCGAGGTCGCGGTCATCGACCTCGCCCCCACCCAAGCCGCTCCGATAACGGCCGAGAGCGAGGCTATCTCGTCCTCCATCTGGATGATGCGGCCGCCAGCCCGCGGCAGCTCGCGGGAGAGGAACTCGCCGATTTCCGAGGCGGGTGTTATTGGATAGGAAGCGAAGAAGTCGCAGCCCGCGAAAAGGGCCCCCCAAGCAACCGCCACGTCCCCGAGGTCAAAGAGCTTCCTTCCACGGTGGCGCCTGAGATAGGCGGCGCGCAGCTCCGCCCTTTCCCTGCTGTCGCTTCGCATTCTCTCCTCCGGCCGCCTCCCCCTTACACCGACTCCACGGCCCGCCCCGGTGCGCCTCTTCATCACCCAGCCCCCTGCAATCTTGTCCTCCGCCTCAAGAACCACACCGCCCCCAGCGCTCCTGTATTCCTCAACTCCACCACCCCTCATCCCCCCTCTCCTCTTCCATCAGTCTCCCCTCTCTCCTCTCTCCAGCTCCCCTCCCTCTCTCTGCCTCCATATTTCTTTTTTCCCCGTGCCCCGCGCCTCTCTCCTTTCTCATCCTCTCCGCTTCCTTCCTAGTTTCCCCATCCACCACCCCTCTCTCCACATTCCGCTCCCCCGAACGCGCGGCGACCGCCTCTTCAATAAAAATTGCGAGGTCCGGGCACATCAGCTCGCATGTCCTGCACCCCATGCACAGCCTCCCTTCCTTAACAACCGGAGGATGGTAGCCCCTAGGCGTCAGCTCCTCGGACATCTCAAGGACCCCGACAGGGCAGAAGCGGACGCATATTCCGCAGCCCTTGCACATCTCTTTCAGTATACGGACCTCGTGCCTCCGGGCCACAGAGGGCCAATGACGCGCCGGAGCATAAAGCTTGCACAGACCCGAAATCGTTAAGCCGGCCTGCCAAATACGGTGGAGGGGGATTATGTTCCTCAACGAGCGGGAACTCCTGTCAGGGCGATGCGCGGAGACGAGGAGAAAGGTCCTGAGCATTCTGGAGGCCGGCATCCGCTCCGTTGACCCGCGCGCATCAGTGCTCGAGCATCTCTCGCTCCGCGGAAACGCGCTGAGGATAGGGCCCGGGGCCCGGGAAGGCCAGGCGCCGGAGTTATCCGCAGGGGCGAGGTCGGCGGGTGCAGGCGGTGGGGGGGTAAGGGAGGCCCCTCCAGGGCAGGTCGGGCTGAGGGACGGGGACGCGGGACCCAAGAAGAGCGGGGGCCCGGGAACCACAGTGGATGAGGTCACGCTCGAGAAAGGGGCGCGTGTCATCGTCGTCGGCTGTGGCAAGGCCGCGACGGCCATGGTTCAGGCCGTCCATGAGGCTCTGGGGGACAGGGCAGAGGGCTGGGTCAACGGTCTTGAGGAAAAAGACATCGGGCGAATTCATATAAACAGGGCCCGCCACCCAATTCCTGACGAGAGCGGGGTTAGGGGCGCGGAGCGAATTCTGGAGCTCGCGCGCAGCGCGACGGAGAGGGACGTCGTGATTTGTTTGATAAGTGGCGGCGGCTCCGCGCTCATGCCCCTGCCGGAGGAGGGAATTCGCCTTGAGGACAAGATGGAGACGACCCGGCTGCTGCTGAAGTGCGGGGCTGATATCGTGGAAATCAACTCCGTCCGCAAACACCTCTCCCGAATCAAAGGTGGAAAGCTCGCTCTGGCGGCGGGGAGGGCGCGCATATTCAGCCTCATCCTGTCGGATGTGCTGGGCGACCCGCTCGACTCGATAGCCTCCGGCCCGACGGCTCCCGACACAAAGACCTGCGACGACGCAATAGCTGTTCTCAGGAAATATGGAATATGGGCGGAGGCTCCGGAGAGCGTCAGACGACTGCTTGAATCACGCAGGAGCGAGACGCCGAAGGCGGACAACCCCGTTTTCACACGGGTTAGGAATATAATCATCGGAAACAACGAAAAGGCCGTAGATGCGGCCGCGGCACGCGCCCGCCAACTCGGCTACGATGTGGCAACGAGATACAGGTGGAGCGTGGGCGAGGCCCGCGAGTTCCCTGAGAAATTGCTCTTTCCGGAGATGCGGCGTCTGCTGGAGACCGGGGAGCTGAGAAGGCCCGCCGCCCTTGTCTTCGGGGGCGAGCTAACGGTAACGGTTAGGGGGAGTGGGAGGGGAGGGAGGAATCAGGAGATGGCGCTGGCGGCGCTGAATGGGCTTGAGAGGGGCCGCTTATCTCACGAGCTCGCTGACACCGGGAGCCTTTCACTCCGCCAGATTGAAGGAGGCACGAGCGAGGCCCAGTCCCCAACAAAACCCGACACCATTTACCCTGCCTGGACCCTCGCCTCCATGGGTACCGACGGCATAGATGGGAACTCCGATGCCGCAGGCGCAATCGCAGATGCGGAGGTGATGGAGCACGCAACGAAACTGAGCCTCAAGGCCGCCCTCTTCCTTGAAAACAACGATTCGAACAGCTTCTTCAAGAAGACAAACGGGCTCCTGCTCACAGGGCCCACGGGGACAAACGTAGCAGACATTGGTTTGCTAATAACTGAAAAAAATTAGTAGTAAGCCCTATATATTTCATCGCCTATGCGTTAATTGATGAGACGGCGAATGCGGGGCCGGCCCCGCTGCCCTCGGAGGGTCGAGGCGGTCCCCCGGGTTACATACTACAAGCCGAGGGGGGTTCCCGTCTCGGACCTCGAGGTTGTGGAGCTAGCCGTCGAGGAGCTCGAGGCGCTCCGGCTCGTTGACCTCGAGGGGCTGGAGCAGGACGCGGCCGCCCTAAGGATGGGCATCTCGAGAAGGGCTCTGTGGGACGAGCTGACCCGCGCCCGGAGAAAGGTGGCGGAGGCTCTTGTAAAGGGATGCGCCATCGCGATACGCGGCGGCAGCTACATCGTGGCGGCGCGGAGGTTCGTGTGCGACTCCTGCGGCCACGCCTGGGACGAGCCCTTCGGGACGGGGAGGCCTGGCGAGTGCCCGGAGTGTGGCTCGGCAGAGGTCGCCAGGGTGGACTGGGGGCAGGCAACGCGGCGCCGCGAGAAGGAGGTAGACGGAAATGCAGAACGCTGAAGAGAAGCGGGAGAGCGGAGAGCGGCCGAAGAGCGCGGACGAAATCGACATCCACATCGCTCTAAAGGACGTAAAGCACAAGCTCGTCATCATGAGCGGAAAGGGCGGAGTCGGAAAGAGCACGGTTGCCGCCAACCTCGCGGTGGCGCTATCGATGAGGGGGCACACTGTTGGAATTCTGGACTGCGACATCCACGGTCCCACGATTCCCAAGCTGCTCGGCGTTGAAGGAAAGCGACCTGTCGTCACGGGCGCCGGTGTGGAGCCGATTCCCGTCGCGCCCAGAATCAAAGTGATGTCGATCGGCTTCCTGCTGAGCGATAACGACTCGCCTGTTATCTGGCGCGGGCCGCTCAAGATGATGGCAATCAAGCAATTCCTGGGCGAGGTGAAGTGGGGCGAGCTCGACTACCTCATAATCGACCTGCCCCCGGGCACGGGCGACGAGCCCCTGAGCATCGCCCAGCTCCTGCCGGGGCCCGATGGGGCGCTGATAGTAACGACCCCGCAGGACGTCGCGCTTCTCAGCGTGCGCAAGTCAATCAACTTCGCCCGGGCCCTCAACCTTCCAGTCATCGGCCTCATAGAGAATATGAGCGGCCTCACCTGCCCCCACTGCGGAAAGAGAGTCGATGTCTTCAAGACCGGCGGCGGGATGAGGGCCTGCATGGACCTCACGGTTCCTTTCCTGGGCTGCATACCGCTCGACCCGATGATAACGGACACGGGCGACGCGGGGAGGCCCTTCGTGACGGAGTCTATGAGCTCGCCCACCGCGAAGGCCTTCGAAGAAATCGCACGCAAGGTTGAGGAGCTCGTGGGAGGCGCGCAAAAAGAGGAGGGAGGGGAGGAGGGGAAAGTAGAGGGCGGCAAAGGCAGTGAGGATGGCCCGAATAAGTGAGTGGAGATTAGTAAGGTGATGCAACATGTGGAGCGGCTGGTATGGATGCGGATACGGAGGAGGAGCAGGCCGGGGCCGCGTGTTTTTCGGGGGCCCGTGGCCGGGGAGGGGGCCATTCAGCCACCTTCCGCCCTGGCAAAGGCCTGGCTGGGTCTACGGGCGTTGGGCGTGCTGGTGGTTCCTCAACCCGTGGCTGAGAAGTGGCAGTACGCCTCCCTCGGGGACTGGAGGCGCGGCTGGCCACTCCGCTCCGCCACCGCGGTGGGGCCTGTGGGCTCCTCCACCGGGCTACCCCGGCTACCCGCAACCTTCCGGTATGAGCAGGGAGGAGGAGGAGAGGTCGCTAACCGAAGAGCTCTCAGCGCTTGAGGAGCGCGTGGCCGAAATCAAGAAGCGGCTGGAGGAGCTGAGGAAGTAGCCCCTCCTCTCCCTTTTTTTTAAGGTGAGAAAATGAAAATCATGGTTGCGACGACTAAAGGCGGGCTGGACGACATCGTGTCGAATGTCTTCGGGCGCTGCGCTACATTCACGATTGTGGAGGTCGATGCAAAGGAGATCAAGAATGCAACGGTGGTCCCGAACCAGTTCGCGGGCGACATGGGGGGCGTCGGAATTCAGGTCGCGCAGCTCGCCGCAAAGGAAGGCGTCAGGGCCGTCATCGCTGGCAGGTTCGGGCCCCACGCGTCGCAGGTTCTGGCGCAGGCGGGAATAGTGATGGCCCCGGTCGTCGGAATTCCCGTGAGGGAGGCGGTCGGGAAGTATCTCTTAGGCGAGGCCCTTGCTCCCGGAGGCAGCCCGACGACGTGGTCCCCCGGCTTCGGGGGGTGGGGGAAGGGGCATGGGAGGCGGTATGGGGGGCGGGATGGGACGCGGCATGGGACGCGGGATGGGGCGGGGGGGCGGAGGGGGAATGGGACAGGGGAGGGGCAGGTGCAGGTACCCGCCGTATGGATATCCACCTCCAGTGCCCAGGCCCTCTGACAGCATATCGCCAGGACAGCCCCCATACGGCTACCCCCCTCCCTTTCCGCCCGCCATCCCGCCCAGGCAGGAGAAGGAGTTCCTTGAGGCGGAAAGAAAGGCGCTCGAGGCGAGGCTCGATGAGATAAAGAAGAGAATGAAGGAGCTTGAGTGAGCGCCGAGGGGTATGGGAGCGAGAGTGAGAGGGAAGAGGAATGGAGAGCGGGTGAACACTGTCGGGAGGGGATGAGAGGTGGCGAAGAAAGTCGAAGACACGAGGCGATTCGCCTCGAGCTACGGCTCGAGGTTCTGCATATGCCCAAAGTGCAGTAACAAAATCGAGCATACAAGAGGAATTCCGTGCAGCTCTATCAAGTGCCCGCGGTGCGGGGCATTCATGAAGGGAGAGCACTGTGCGGAGATGAGGGCGGAGGACGCTGGAAAAAAGGCGGGGAAGAAGGGAGGAGGGAAGAAATGAAAGTAGCGGTGCCAACCCTCGGTGAGAGGAGGCTGGACGAGCTCGTGATCGAGCACTTCGGCCGCGCCCCCACATTCACGATAGTGGACAGCGAAACGGACGAGGTTAAGGTGATTCAGAACAGGAGCGAGCACATGGGCGGAGCCGGAAAACCCCCGGAGCACCTCGCCAGGGAGGGGGTAAAGGTGATGCTGGCCAGCGGGATGGGGCCGAGAGCTATCGCGATGTTTAAGAGCGTCGGGATTGAGGTCTACATGGGCGCCCGGGGCACCGTCAGTGAGACCCTCGAGCTGTGGAAGCGTGGAAGGCTTTTGCCGGCGAGCGAGGAGACCGCGTCCAGGGAGCACAGGCACTGAGGAGGAGGAGGCTGAAAATGGAGCAGCGGGGCCCGGTCGATGGTTTTCTGGACAAAAAGAACGTCTTCGCTCTCGTGGGCGTCTCCCGGAGCCCGGAGAAGTTCGGGCACCAGGTCTTTCTGGACCTGACCCGCGCTGGATACAAGGTCTATCCAGTCAACCCCGGCCTGGAGGAGGTTCTGGGCCGCAGGTGCTACAGGAGCCTCGCCGAGCTCCCCGAGCGGCCGGATGTGGTGGACATTGTGGTTCCGCCCGCAGTCACCAAGAAGGTGGTGGAGGAGTGCGCGCGGCTTGGCATCAAGAAGGTCTGGATGCAGCCCGGCTCCGAGAGCGAGAGGGCGCTGGCCATCTGCAGGGAGAGGGGAATAGAGGTGCTGCACAGGATGTGCGTTATGGTGGAGAGGAGGAGGCGGCAGGAGCGGAGCAGTCCATCGTCCTGATGGGGCCCGGGGAAGGTGGGGTCTTTAGCGGATACCCATTTGGCCCGATTATTATGATGGAAAAAGGAGGGAGGGATGGCGTTATGATAATCTCCGTCGCGAGCGGCAAGGGAGGGACGGGAAAGACCTGCGTGGCCGTCAGCCTCGCCCTCCTCGCGTCTTCCCGGCGCCCGGGGATGGTTCAGCTGCTCGATTGCGACGTCGAGGCGCCCGACTGCAACCTTCTCGTCGGAGCGGAGATGAGGCCGGCGGGTGAGGTGCGGCTGGCCGTCCCCCGAATCGACAAATCCAGGTGCGACTTCTGCGGGAAATGCGCCGACTTCTGCAACTACCACGCACTCGCGGTCCTGCCCTCCGATGTGCTCCTTTTCACGGAGCTCTGCCATGGCTGCGGCGGCTGCGCCCTCGTGTGCCCGAGAGGGGCGATTGGGGAGGAGTCGCGGACCGTGGGCGCACTGAGCCGCGGGGTGAAAAATGGTCTGGAGCTTCTGGAGGGACGGCTGAACATCGGCGAGACCGCGGCGGTCCCGGTCATCAGGGCTCTGAGGCCGATGGCGGTCAGGGAGCTCGTGGTTCTCGACTCCTCACCGGGCGCCGCCTGCCCGATGGTGGAGACGGTCCGGTGGAGCGACTTCTGCGTCCTCGTGACCGAGCCCACGCTATTCGGCCTGCACGACCTCAAAATAGCGGTTAGGGTGATTAGGAAGCTGGGTATCCCGTTCGGCGTTGTCGTCAACAGGGACGGAATCGGGGACGCCGGGGTCGAGGAGTGGTGCGCGCGGGAGAGGGTTTCGGTGCTCCTCAGAATTCCCAACAGCATGGAGGTGGCCAGGCTCTACTCAAAGGGTGTTCCTCCAATCGCGATTCCGGAGATGGAATCTCGCTTCGCGCAACTGCTGGAGAGACTGGAGGCGGTGGCATGAGGTGTGGTGGAGAGATAAGGCAGCTCACGGTCATCAGCGGCAAGGGAGGAACGGGGAAGACCTCCCTAGCTGCGGCATTCGCCTCCCTCGCGCGGGGCGCGGTTCTTGCGGACTGCGACGTCGACGCCCCTGACCTCCACCTCCTACTCAGGCCAGAGATTCTCAGCATGGAGGAGTTCAAGGGGCCCAGGCTGGCCGAAATAGACCCGGCGAAATGCACTGGGTGCGGCGCCTGCCGTGAGCGCTGCCGCTTCCTCGCCATCGATGAGAAATTCAGAATAATCGCGGAGCGCTGCGAGGGCTGCGGCGTCTGCGGAATCGTATGCCTCGCCGGGGCTATAAGATACGTCGAGAGAGTTTTGGGCTCGGCTTTTATATCACGGACTCGCTTCGGTCCAATGGCGCACGCGGAGCTGGAGCCGGGGGGAGAGGCTTCTGGAAAATTGGTCTCGCTCGTCCTGCAGAGCGCGAGGGAGCTCGCGAAAAGGGAGGGAAGGGGGCTTATCATCGTGGATGGGCCGCCCGGGACGGGCTGCCCCGTAATCGCCTCGCTTGGTGGAGCGAGCCTGGCGCTGCTAGTCACCGAGCCCACGCCATCAGGAATTCACGACCTGGAACGCGTTCTGGAGGTCTGCGAGCACTTCAATGTGCCAGCGATGGTCTGCATCAATAAGCACGACCTGAACGAAGGAAATACAAAGAGCATCGAGCGCTGGTGCTCGGAGCGTGGGCTCGAGCTCGCTGGGAAGCTGCCGTACAGCGACGCACCGGCCAGAGCCATGGTCGCGGAGAAAACGGTGGTAGAGCTCGAGCCAGAGGGGTTCGGCAGGCTGGTGGATGGGATATGGCGAAGAGTAGCGCGGAGGATACTCTACGGGTGAGACGCGGCCTCAACACCCTCGCGGTCCGCGCGTTCGACGGCGTTGAGTGCTCGGAGCTCGTGCTCGTCGGGTTCTCCTTCTGCATTCCGGGGGATAATGCCCGCATGCCGCTGGCTATCGGCGCGCTGATCCTAGTTCTCTCCGCCGCTTCCGCCTCCCTCCTTCTGTGGCTCGGGCGGGGAAGGCCCCGATGGTAACAGCTCAGAGTCCCGGGAAACTGGAGAATATGCTGAGCACCACGAGCGTCGAGACAATCACCGCAACCGCAGCCGAGACGAGGCCAACCCTGACCTTCTCGTTTATCTGCTCGGCCGCTATTCCTCCGGTGATGAAGGCGACGGTTGCGATCAGGCCACCTATTTCGATCACCACCCTCCCGGCCCCGCCCATATTTCTGATTGTGTCCTGGTATTTCTCCGAGTCCTCCTTGTATTTCTCCATTTTCTTCTCGTATTCCCCATAGTCATCCCCATATTCGGGCCTGGTCGGGGGATCCAAAAATGCCGTCGAGGATACAACCATCATTCCCCCGAAAAACAGGATGAGGCCTACGAGCGCCAGGACGATGGTCAAACCCTTCGTCCAGGGGCCGCCCGACGGAGGGGGCGGCATCGTGTAGGTCGCTGGCTGCGGAGGCGGCGGATACGGACTCTGGCTCGGCTGCGGGGGCATCAAACAGACCACCGTGCCGTTATCTATTTCCAGATTTAACTAATTATGCCTCTGACCGGCCCTTCAGGCGTCGGAAATGTCGCTCCCGACCGGGCAAGCGCAATCCGGCCAGCTGCCGGGCGGGAGTCCCGGCGATGCCTAGCCATACAACGGGCGCGGTAGGGCTAAAGGGAGGCTCCACCGGAGCAGCTGTCAGCCCTTCTCCCTGGCGCCGCCCAGCAGCAACACTTTTATAATATGAAAAATACCATCAACAATTTTTATATAATTTGAGGACAGAGAATCGATGGGAGGGAGATATGGACCGGACTCTCCGCGCCCTCGCAGCGCTGGTGGTGCTGCTGGCTCTAATGGCGCAGGTGAGTCTGGCGGAGGCTCCGTCCGGCGCAGCCGGCCCGATGAAGGAGGAGACGAGGGCGCGGGATAAAGGGCCGGGGCCGGAGACTGAAAACAGGAGCGGGGAGACCGGGGCGGCCGCTCCGCCGGAATCGGCAGGCTTCGAGGAAAGAGGTGGGGCTGATTGTGGTGCAGGAGGCGGGGGAGGTGAGGCCCACGGGAGCGCTCGAGGAAGGGAGGCTTCCTGCCCAACTGAAGGAAGGGACGGGCAGAGAGGCGTCGGCGGGACATCACCACGGAGCATCGTCGTTGTCTCGGAAAATGTGAGCATCACGCTTGCGAAGGGGACCTTCGAGAGCGGCCTCCAGCCCTTCCCCGACCTCGAGACTGGGCTGGGGAGAATTCGCGTCGACGAGCCCCTGGACCTGACAGGCCAGCTCGTGGACGGCAACTTCACACTCCTCTCTTACGGGGGGGGCAGGGAGGCGGCGCTTCGGAACAGGGGCGTGGCGGGTCATGGAGAGACCATCCGCTGGTGGTTCAACGGGGAGGAGCAGTGCCCCATTCAGGTCTCATGGCGCGACCCCGCGGCTCCTGGCGGTGAAATCAACGGAACTTTTTTCATTAGAAGATGGGTGCCGGAGAGGCGCCTCGCTCCCTCGGCCGGTATCTACGAGATGAAGTTCAGCTTCGCGGGAACGAGGGCTTTCTTCCCCGGCGTAGGAGAGCTTCAGCTCTACCCTCCCGCTGAGCTGTTGGTCCGGGTCGAGGTGCTTTTCCCCACCGTGATTCGAATTCTGGAGCCCGCGGGTGCCGTGGACGCCGGCTCCACGTGCCGAATCTCGGGACGGGCCGAGGCCGTGGATGGCGGGCCGCTGAGGGGCGTGGTCCGCGCCACGCTCGACGGTGCCCCGCTCGGCCCGCCCCTGCCCGCCGGCCTCTATATCGACGAGCTCGAGCTCACCGCTCCCGGAATTCCGGCGGTCCTTTTCAGGGAGGGTTTTGAGGCGGGAGCGCCCGGCTGGAGCTTCGGAGGGGACGGCGTTGACTGGGAGGCGGGGAGACCTTCCCATGGTCCGGCGCCGTTCCGCGGCCACTCGTGTCTGGGCACGAATCTTGACGGCCCCTACTCCCACCTCGCCGACGAATGGGCGGAGAGCCCTCTGATGGGACTAAACGCTCTTGGGTCGGAGACAAGAATCTCTTTCGCATTCTGGAAGGGGCTTGCGCCCGGAGACCGCGCCGGACTTCGCGTGTGGAACGGGAGCGCCTGGAGCGACCCCGTCGCCATTGTGGGACCGGAGGGCGAGTGGATTGTAATGACCGTCGAGCTTGCGAGCCTGAGGGCCACTGGCTCCCCGATGGATTTCAGCAGCGCTGATGGAGTGGTGGTGAGATTCGAGCTGAAGAGCACGACCCCATCTGCTCGTTTGTCCACCGGCGCCTTCTCCCTTGACTGGAATGTGCCCTTCGATGCACCCGCGGGCCACGTTCACCTCGATATCAAATTCAATCCCGATGGGCCCTATTACCCCTCCTTCGCACACCTGAGAATCCGCGTAAGGGCTGCGACGCGCTTCGAGATTCCTGAGGGCGAGATAATAGCCTCGCCCGGCGGCTGGGCCGAGGTCCGGGCCCGGCTGGTCGACGCCCGAGGAATTGCCCCGGTAATTCCCGCGGGGACCTGGGGGTCGGGGCTGATAAATGTGCTCTGGGACAACGGCTCTGGAGCTCCGGTCGAGGTGAGGAGCGTTACTGCTCCCAATGCCACTGGCTTCTTCGCCGCGGCCATCCGAATTCCCTACGGCGAGCGCCCGGGCAACGCCGCCTTCAGGCTGCTTTTCGAGGGAACGGAGAGCTATCAGCCAGCGGAGGCCGAGGTGGGGTGCCGAGTCGTAGTCAGGCCTCGCTTCGAGCTCCCCCAAATTTCGCCGGTCAGGCCCGGGTCGGAGGCTCTCGTCTCCGGCGCACTCCTTCTCGACGGGACCCCGCTACCGGGGGAGAGCGTGTGGGCCGTCCTTCCCTTCGATCCGTGGGGACTGGCGGCGGAGACTGACAGCCTTGGCTGCTTCTCCATCGCCTTTTTTGTTCCTGAGACCTTCGAGGAGGAGGGGTTCGAGCTCGTCCTGCGCTCGAATGGCTCCGGGCACGGGCTGCTTCCCGCGGAGGGCCGGTTGGATGTGAGGATTGAGAGGTCGCTCAGCGTAATTTTTGAGGGAGGGGAGTGGGCGAAGGGTCATGCTGTTGAGACCTGGCTCGACGGCCTCAGGTTCCCGGGTGTTGCGGGGAAGGTCGTGGATGAGGCCGGTGAGCCGCTCTCAGGGGCCTCGGTCATGATCGAGGCCCTGAGGGCGGGCTACCGTGAGCTCCTCGGGAGAGTGAGAACGGACCCCTTGGGCTACTTCTGCCTCCCCCACACCGTCGGATGGTCCGAGCCCGCCGGGGAGCTAAGGGTGGTCGCCACCGCGAGCCTCTCCGGAACAGGAACGGCCCGACGGGAGGCGGTCTTCCGTGTCACAGTCGGAACCCTCATCAAACTAGATCCTCTTCCCACGCTAACTAGCGGAGGCCCCCTCACGGTCTCAGGGGTTCTCAGGGAGAATTGGGGCGGCGAGAGCGGCGATCCCGTGGGCTGTGCCCCCGTGACAGTGGTCTTCGGAGGCAGGAGTTATTCCTGCGTGACCGACCCTTCCGGGCGGTTCTGTGTAAGCGCTATTGTTCTGGAGGCCGAGGGGGCGCACGAGCTCTCTGTCCTCTTCAGCCCGCAGGGCGCCAAGGCTTCATTCCTATCACCCTCCTCCACATCAATCAAAGTGGATGTTCGGGCCCCTCCCCCGGCTTCGACCTCTCCCGGGTCCCCAGCTCCGGCCGCGGCCCCATCCGAGAGTCTAGGCCGGACCGCGGTGGCAGTTTCGGCGGTGTCGGCCGTTCTGGCAGCAGTCGCGATAGTGGGCGCGGAGGCCTCCCGGTACAAGCTCTTTCTGGCGCTGGTTCCCCTCTACTCAAAAATAAAAAAGGAGGAAGTACTCGACCAGTTCGTCAGGGGGCAGGTCTTCGGCTACATTCAGGCCAACCCCGGAGATCACTACTCCTCGATCAGAAGGACCCTTAGGCTGAAGAACGGGACCCTCGCCTACCACCTCCGCACCCTGGAGAGGGAAGGGTTCATTTTCTCGAGAATGGACAGAATTTACAGGCGCTTCTACCCGACGGGCGTTGACCCCGCGCGGGTCAGGCTGCGGCTGGGCGTGAGGGAGACGCAGAAGAAAATTCTGGAGCTGATTCAGCAGAGGCCGGGAATCACTCCAAACGAGCTGGCCAACGCGCTGGAAACGAGCCATCAGGTCGTGAGCTACCACATCAGGCTTCTGGCGCGCAGGGGGAGCGTGAAAATAGAGCAGAGGGGCAGGAACACGCTGTGCTACCCGCCGGAGTTCCCGCTGGCTGCGGCCTCGCGGTAGAAAAATCCCCCCGCCGATTCCGCTCCGCTCGGCTCCCACCCCCCCGGGTCCGTTAACACCGGCCACCCCGCCCCCTTATTCCAGCACAGGGCTGGCCAGACATGCGCGGCCCTCCGTCCTGTCCCGCCCCTCGCAACGGAACCCGGAGAATCGCGGACCGGTCGTGAGGGGCTCCCATGGCCAACGTTCTTATGAATCCTGCGCAATTGGGGTGAGGCCTGTGGGATGGAGCGGGAGGGCGCGCTGGTCCTGGACGACGGTACGATTGTCCGAGGGCGCGCCTTCGGCGCCAGGGGGACTGTTTTCGGTGAGCTCGTCTTTAACACGGGCATGACCGGCTACCAAGAGGCCCTGACCGACCCGTCCTACAGCGGCCAGCTGCTGATGATGACCTACCCCCTCATCGGGAACTACGGCATCAGCGGTGGCGCTTTTGAATCCGACGGTATAAAAGTCAGGGCGATGGTTGTGCGGGAGCACTGCGCGAGGCCCCATCACAGGGAGAGCCTGATGACCCTCGACGAATTTTTGAGATGGGGCGGCGTGCCGGGGCTCGCCGGCGTCGACACGCGGGCGCTCACCATAAAAACGAGGGCGAGGGGCACGATGCGCGCCGCCCTGACGACGGAGGGGGGCGAGGAGAAGTTACTAGGAGTTGTCCGGGAGATGCCCTACCCAGACACACAGAATCTCGTCGCAGGCGTCAGCGTTCCGCAGCCCGTCTTCCACGCTTTCTCCGGCCGCCCGGGACATTGGGGGGCTTCGTCCGCGTCCGCAGAAGCCTCCGGGGGAGCGCCCCCCTTCCCGCCGAATTCTGAGGGAGGAATTCCTACGAAGAGGGAGGGGGTCCTCCGGGTGGTCGTGGTCGACTGCGGGGTGAAGCTGAGCATCATCCGGAACCTCTGCCACTTCGCAGAAGTAGTGAGGGTCCCCTACTCGTGGAGCTCTGCACGAATCTTGGAACTCGAGCCGGACGGCGTTCTGGTCTCCAACGGCCCGGGGGACCCGGCCCACCCCGAGATTCAGGGAACCGTTGTCAGGGCCGTGAGAGAGCTCGCTGGAAGGGTGCCGCTGATGGGAATCTGCCTCGGCCACCAGATAATCGCGCTTGCTTTCGGCGGGAGGACGTTCAAGCTCAAGTTCGGGCACAGGGGTGCGAATCAGCCTGTGAGGGAGGTCGGGACGCACAAAGTTCGTATCACCTCGCAGAACCACGGCTTCGCCGTTGACCCTGACCTCCCGCCGGAGCTGGAGCTCGTCGAGACCAATGTGAACGACGGGACCGCGGAGGCGCTCAGGCATCGAGAGCTGCCGGTCTTCTCCGTCCAGTATCATCCGGAGGCTTCCCCGGGCCCCCAGGACGCACGCGCGATTTTCGACAGATTCAGGAGGCTCATGATGCCCGCAGGGATAGGGCGGTGAGGAAATACCGAAGAGGTGTGACCTGGAGAAGGTAATGATAATCGGCTCCGGGCCGATAGTGATCGGGCAAGCGGCGGAGTTCGACTTCTCGGGTTCCCAGGCCTGCAGGGCGCTGAGGGAGGAGGGGCTGAGGACCGTTTTGGTGAACTCCAACCCAGCGACGATTCAGACCGACCCCGAGATGGCTGACGCGGTCTATGTCGAGCCCTTGACCGTTGAGTGCGTGGAGAGGATAATCGACCGCGAGAGGCCCCAAGGCATTCTCTCCGGGATGGGGGGCCAGACGGGGCTCAACCTCTGCGCAGAGCTCGCCGAGAGGGGAGTTCTGGAGAGGTATGGCGTCAGGCTCCTCGGGACCCAGCTCAGGGCGATCGCGGCCTCCGAGGACCGGGACCTGTTCAGGAAAACAATGAGGGAAATAGGCCAGCCGATACCGAGGAGCGTCGCCTGCGGAAGCGTGGAGGAGGCGAGGGAGATTGTGCGGGAGCTCGGTGGCTACCCGGTCATCATCAGGGCGGCCTACACCCTCGGCGGAACGGGGAGCGGGGTGGTCAAGGCGGAGGAGGAGCTGGAGCACGTAGTCTCCCTTGGCCTCTGCTACTCGCGCATAAAGCAGGTTCTGGTCGAGGAGTGCGTTTTGGGCTGGATGGAGTTCGAGTACGAGGTTATGAGGGACGGGGCTGACAACTGCATCACCGTCTGCAACATGGAGAACCTGGACCCGATGGGTATCCACACTGGCGAGAGCATCGTCGTCGCCCCAGCGCAGACCTTGAGCGACCGCGACCATCAGATGCTAAGGTCCGCGGCGCTGAAGATAATCCGCGCGCTCGGAATTGAGGGCGGGTGCAACATCCAGTTCGCTCTCAACCCGGCGACCGGCGAGTACAGGGTGATCGAGGTCAACCCGCGAGTCTCGCGTTCCTCGGCGCTCGCATCCAAGGCGACGGGATACCCCATCGCCCGCGTGGCAGCGAAGATAGCCGTCGGAATGACTCTGGACGAGATTCCCAACTCGATAACCGGCAGGACCCTCGCCTCCTTCGAGCCCGCGCTGGACTATGTGGTGATGAAGATACCGCGCTGGCCTTTCGACAAATTCAGGACCGCCGACCGCCGAATCGGGACCCAGATGAAGAGCACGGGGGAGGTTATGGCGATAGCCCGGAGCGCGGAGGAGGCCCTCCTGAAGGCCGTCAGGTCGCTCGAAATTGACAGGGTCTATATCGAGCCAGACAAGTGGAGCACCGCGGAGCTAATAGTAGAGCTCGTGGAGCCGACCGACAGGAGGCTCTTCGCGATTGCAGAGGCCCTTCGAAGGGGCTTCCAGCCCTCGACCATCGCTGACCTGACGAAATGGAGCGAGTTCTGGATTCACAAGCTCCAGAACATTCTGGAGGTCGAGAGGGAGATAAAGGCTGAGGCGGAGAAAGGAGGCGGCCCCTCGGCCAGTCTCCTAAAGAGGGCAAAGAGACTCGGTTTCCCGGACGAGCAGCTCGCCTCGATGTATCACATCGACGAGGAGGAGGTGAGGAGGCTCAGAAGGGCATTGGGCCTCCGCCCTGGCTTCAAAATGGTCGACACCTGTGCCGCGGAGTTCGAGGCTCGGACCCCGTATTTCTACTCCACATACGGAGAGGAATCGGATGGGGTGGGCTCAGATAGGGGAGCAGGCACGCCAGGGGGGACAGATGGGGCCCCGGCCAGCGCAAGACCAGTGGCCGCGCTCTCGACCGCGGAGGGGCATGGTCATGCAGTCTCTGAGTCCCCTTCCCTCGCATCAGTCGGCAGAGAAAACCGGAGGAAAATTCTGATCATTGGCGCCGGGCCGATCCGAATCGGCCAAGGCATCGAGTTTGACTATTGCTGCGTCCACGCGGTCCAGGCGATTCGTGAGGAGGGACTGCTCGCAATAATGGTCAACAACAACCCCGAGACCGTCTCGACCGACTTCGACACCTCCGACAGGCTGTACTTCGAGCCCCTGAGGCTCGAGGACGTCTGGGAAATAATCGAGCTCGAGAGGCCTGAGGGTGTGGTGGTCCAGTTCGGGGGTCAGACTTCGATAGACCTCGCGGTCCCGCTGCAGAGGGCTCTCGAGAAAAGGCCCGACTTGCCCACCCGCATCCTCGGCACCTCCCCCGACTCAATCGACATCGCTGAGGACCGCGGACGCTTCAGGGAGCTGACGTGGAGGCTTGGAATTCTCCAGCCGGAATCGGACATAGGGTTCTCCGTGGAGGAGGTCCGGAAAGCGGCGAAGGCCATCGGCTTCCCCGTGCTCCTGAGGCCCTCATACGTCCTCGGCGGGCGCGGCATGCAGATCATCCACGACGAGGAGGAGCTGGAGCAGTACATGAAGGCGGCGGTGAAGGTTTCCGGCTCCCACCCAGTTCTCGTGGACAAGTACCTCTCGAGCGCGATAGAAATCGACGTCGACGCGGTCGCGGACGGGAGGGACGTATTCATTGGAGCGGTGATGGAGCACATCGAGGAGGCTGGGGTACACTCTGGCGACGCCGCGATGGTGATTCCACCCCAGACACTCGCGCCGGAGACCGTTTCTGAAATCGAGCGCGTCACGAGGCGACTCTGTAAAGAGCTCAACATAATCGGGCTAGTCAACCTCCAGCTCGCCGTGAAGGATGAGAGGGTCTACGTTCTCGAGGTCAACCCGAGGGCGAGCCGCACCGTGCCGTTCGTCTCGAAGGCGATAGGTGTGCCGATGGCCAAGGCGGCGATGAGGGTCCAGCTCGGGAGGAGCCTGAGGGAGCTCGGCCTGACGGGGGGGGCTGTGCCGAGGGGGGTCTCGGTTAAAATGTCCGTGTTTCCGTTCCAGAAGCTACCCGGGGTTGACGCGGTCCTCGGGCCGGAGATGAAGTCCACGGGAGAGGTCATGGGCAGGGACAGCGAGTTTGGGCTAGCCTACTATAAGGCCCTCCTCGCGGCCGGCGTCGCTCTGCCGAAGTCTGGCAACATCTTCGTCACGGTGAACGACGCGGACAAAGAGAGCGTGGTGCCCATCGCCCGAGCTCTATCGGACATGGGCTACGGAATTCTCGCAACCCGGGGGACCGCCGCATACCTGAGGGAGAGAGGGATTCCGGTGACGCGGATATTCAGGATAAGCGAGGGGGGCTCGCCCGACTCCCTGGACATGATGAGGAGGGGTGAGATTGGTCTGGTTATCAACACGCCCTCACCGGACAGACTTATCGAAAGGGACGGCTACATGATGAGACGGCTCGCGGTCGAGTTGAACATTCCCTTCATAACGACCATCGCCGCTGCCTCGGCGGCAGTCAGAGCACTATGCGCGAGGAAAAAGAATTCCCTGGCGGTCGCACCGCTGGAGGTCAGGTCGGACCGAGCGGCGGCAGCCGGAGGGGACAACGGCCACTGATGACTCCGGCGACCTGATATTCTTTCACATTCATAAAAAACCACAAGATTTTTAAGTTTCCATCGGTCTAGCATTCTCGATGACCTCGCGCTCTCGGGTTCCCCCGGCATTAATAATAGCGTCCGCCGTCCTCTTCCTGCTCCTCCCTCCCGCGGAGAGGGCCCAAGCGCAGGAGGAGAGCTGCGCAGGACCCACCACCCTCGCGCTCTACTTAGACTCCTCAAACGCCCTCTCACCCGTTCCTTCTTCGAGCGAGGGTAGCGCGCCCATTCCCGCCAGGGCAGGCGGGCCGCTGGTCTGGCTTGTAGGCACCTGGAACTCCCCCGCGATTGGCCGCTCCTTCTCCTACAGTGGCACCGTTAACTTCTCGCTCTGGGCGCGTGCCACTGGCCCCGTGCAGCTGAGCTGCAGGTTCCAGGTGTACGTGGGGGTCAACGACCAGAGACCCGACAACGCCCTTAACACTAATACCGCCCGGCTAACGTCAACCCCGCAGGAGTTCACGGGCACCGGGGAGGTCCAGCTCTCTCTCTCGCCCGGCGACACGATAGGTTTCTGGGTCTACGCCCACGAGAGGGGCGGTGGGGGGGAGCTGCTCTTCGGAGGGAGCTATCCGTCGAGGCTGGTGCTCCAGCTCGCGCCGCTTACCGTCAACATGAGCGTTGTTAGCAGAGCGGGCGAGCTCGAGGTGAGTGGTAATATATCCGACTTCTGGGGACCGGACGACGTCCAGTCAGTCGAGCTGGCGGTGATGGGGCCCTTCTCATCTGCAGGGGGCTGCGGGCTCGGGCTGCTGGAGAACAGGACGAGACTCGTAAAGCACGTCGAGGACCTTCCAACCGACGAGCTCGAGGGAGAGCTCGCCTTCTCCTATATTTGGAGGTACGACCAAGCTGCGATTCTATCCGGCCACTATGCAGTGGCGATCGTGGTCCACACGCGCAGCAACCTCACCGCTGGCGCTGACGGGTGGGTCCGGCTGACGCAAACGGCCCCAGCAGAATTCGGCGGCTCCGCGGCGGCTCTGGCGGCGGTGGCGGCTGTGATGTTTGCGGCCGGGGTGGTCTATTATTTTTATCGAAAGAGGAAGGGGGCCGGGGGGCCTGGCCTAAGGTTCCTCCCCTCCAGAACTGGCGCGGTGGTGGCGGCGGGTGCCGTGGTGCTGCTGGTTGTGGCAATTGCAGGCGTCTACCTGACGATGGCCCCCGCCTCCGGCGGCTCAGAGCTCGCCCCCGACTTTACCCTGACAGACACGAAGGGAAACGCCTTCACCCTCAGCGACCTCCGCGGGAAGGTCGTGGTTCTCGACCTCATGGCGACCTGGTGCCCTACCTGCAACCAAGAGATATACGAGCTGACCCGTCTGCACAAAGAGAGGCCCGGAGCCGTCATAATCTCTATTGATATCGACAGGACCGAGAGCGCCCAGCTGCTCGAAAGCCACATGAGGTCGAAGGGAGCCGACTGGGTTCTCGCCATGGACACGGACAATGTGATGTCGAAGTACCATGTCACGGAGATACCAAAGCTCGTTGTGGTCTCCCCCGGGGGCCATATAACCTTCATGAAGGCGGCCTTCGTCAGGAGCGACGAGCTGATTCGGGCCGTGGACGCCGCCTATGCCGGGAGCGCCCCGGTGCTCTCGATGGGCAAGGAACAGGGCTTCGCCGTGCTCGCGTTCGTCGCGGGCTGCACGGCATTCTTCTCCCCCTGCGCCTTCCCCCTCCTTCCTGGATACATCAGCTACTATCTCGGCAGGAGAGAGGATATGTCCGTGGGAGATGGGAGAGGCACGCCGGGAGAAGGGGACTGGGGGGGGACTGGGGTCGGGGTCGTAGGGGGCGTGGTGACTACTACGGATAGGGCAGACGTTGGAGAGAGAATGGCGGAGGGCGGCGATAAGGGGGCGAGCAAGAGCACGGGAAAGAGACGGGCACTCCGGAGGGCTGTGACCGGCGGCTTGGCGGCCGCGATTGGCGTTCTCGCTGTGTATGCTTTCATCGGCGCGATTGTTGGCTCCGCGGGCGCAGCGGTGAAATCGCACGTAGCCCTCCTGACACCGCTCGTCGCTGTTGTCGTGATTGTCATGGGTGTGGTCATGCTAACCGACTACACCATTCCTGTCCACCGGCTAACCTCCGTTTTCCGACCCCTCGCCGAGGGAGGGCGTAGGGTGCTGGGGAGGGTCGTCGGCCGGGAAGCGACCGGCGGCTCCCTCGGCCTAATGGCCTACGGTGCTGGCTACGGCGCCGCCTCCCTCGCCTGCCACGCGCCTATTTTCATCTCGGTTGTCCTGATGGGTTTGGCCGCAGGCGGGTTCGCCTCGGCATTCCTTGCATTTATACTGTTTGGAATTGGTATGGGGAGCTTCATGGTCCTGGTCACCATTCTCCTAGGCCTCGCAAAAGAGCAGTTGGTGAGGAGGATGCGGGGCTGGATACCCGCTATAAAAAAGGCGAGCGGGGTGGCGCTCGTCGTCATAGGCTGCGTGGTGATCTATTCCTACTATCTCTCCAAAGTCTGATGCGGGCCCAGGTAAATGGCCCGGGGAATCACCAAGGGTTACTTCCGAGGCCGGGTCCCAGAGGTCCATCGCGGGCACGCTGGGCCCTCCGGGGCCGACGGGGAAAAAGAACTGGAGGGAACGGGCCGCTTCTAGTCGCGCCGCCCTCCGCTCCAGACTGGAGGAGATGAGGGAGCGCCTCCTGGCGCTGTATCTGGCGCGCCGAGACCCACGAATTCCCCTCAAGGCCTAGCTCGCTGTCGCCCTCGCCGTGGCCTACTTCTTCAGCCCTGTGGACCTGATTCCCGACTTCATCCCTGTGGTGGGCCAGCTGGATGAACTAGTGGTCGTCTCAGCCCTGCTAGGTCCTGCGATGCGTTGGATTCCCGCAGGCGTGATTGAGGAGTACCTCGAGCAGGCCCGGGTTGAATTCAATAGAGGACCACCAGTTAGTTACGCGCTGGGCGCCGTGGTGGCGGGTCTTTGGCTCTTCAGCATCGCGGCCCTGATATTCATTGTCAGCGCACTGGTCTCGATGTGGTGACGATGTGGTGAGGTACGGTCAAGCGGGCCCCGGCCGGTGGTCACACCCGCCTCCCCCTCCTCCCGACTCTCCACTGATGGAGATAGTCATGCACCACCCGAGAGTGATCGAACGCGAGCTCGGGGAGTCTCCAGATGTCGAAGAACGCCGCTTCGGATGCGTCGTCGCTTCCTTTGAGGCTTCCGCCCGTGATTCTCAGACTAAATACCACAGACACCGTGTGACCCCGCGGGTCTCTGGAGGGGTCGGAGTAGACGCCGACGAGTCCCGTCACGCGGGTCCTAAGGCCCGTCTCCTCCCTCACCTCGCGCACCACCGCCTCCTCCACCGTCTCCCCACACTCCACGAAACCGCCTGGGAGGGCGTAGCGGCCCTGGAAGGGGGGGTGGCGGCGCCTGACCAGCAGGAGACCCTTACTAGTCTCGACAATGGCGTCCACGGTGAGCCATGGGCCACTGCTCCTCTTGAGCCTGCGAACACCATCTTCATATGCGCGCAGAATCTCCTCGCCGAGGGGGGTCAGTCTCGTCTCGCCGTGTCGGGAGCCGCCTGAAGAGCTCTCAGCCACAGGGGAGCCTGCAGCGAGGCCCATCTTTTTAAGCATCTCCCAGGCGTGCCTGTACGAGATTCCCAGAGCAGAAGCAGCCGAGCTGAGACTCTTTCTCTTTCCTATTTCGCGGAGGAGGGCCGCCCGGCCCTCGCCCGCAATGAATCTTCCGCTTCTCTCGAGCCACACTCTATATCTAATGGTGTACATGATTGCTGGATGGTTCGGGGCAAAGAATAATCTTGTGGCGGGACGCCGAGGAGTCCCGGCGTATCAACTCTGTAGGAGGTAGGCATTTTTCGGGTGTGAGGCGAGGCCCGCAAGTCTGAAAGCCATGGAGCTGCAGACCCAATATTAAAAATACCAAATTGGATAATCCAGAGTAGGAATGACGGTGCTCAGTGGGGAAACGATGAGCCTGAGGGGCCACGCGGGTAGGGACGTGCAGCGAAGGCTCCTCCTCGCTGCCGGGGTCACGGGCTTCACACTCTCCCTCGAGCTCGTCGGCGGCCTGCTGGCCAACAGCCTGGCCCTACTAAGCGACGCAGCCCATGTCTTTCTCGACCTCCTCGCGATTGGGCTTGCGCTCTACGCGGCAAGAATCTGCAGGATGCCCGCAACATCGAAATTCTCATATGGAATGCATAGGGCAGAGATTCTTGCGGCGCTCGTCAACGGCCTCACATTGGTTGCCCTCGCATGCGCAATTTTATTCGAGGCCGGGAGGAGGCTACTGTCCTCCCCAGAGGTCAGGGGGCTCGAGATGCTCCTTGTGGCGGGTGCAGGGCTGGCAGCCAACCTGATATGCATCGGGCTGCTGCACGGCCACCGGGATCTGAATATCAGAGGGGCATACCTGCACGTGCTCGGCGATGCCTTATCCTCGATGGCTGTTCTCCTCGGGGCTTTCTTGATTCTAGCCACGGGCGAGAGGCGAATAGACCCCGCCCTCAGCGCCTTGATAGGTCTAGTGATAATCTTTGGGGCAGGCAAGCTGGTCAAGGCCTCCGCGGAGATTCTGCTCGAGAGGACCCCCCGTGACATTGACCCCGCAAAGGTGAAGAAGAGGCTCCTGCGCGTGGCGGGCGTCCGCTCCCTCCACGACCTACACATATGGAGCCTTTGCTCCCACGTGCGCGCCATGAGCGCGCACATTGTCCTAGACGAGGAAGGCCAGAGGAATAGGGAGAGGGTATCGCACATCCTCTCTGGGCTCCTCAGGAGGGAGTACAACATCGTCCACACCACCCTCCAGTTCGAGGAGAAGAAATGCTCTGGACCACATGAGCACTAGTGGTAGATAGCTGGCTAATGACGCCCTACCGGGGGCCCCTGCTGCTCCGGTCCACTGACAAGACTGGCCCCTTCAGGCCCCGGCACGCCCTCCTCTCCCGACCTATATGAGCTGCTGGCGACCCGCACCATCTCAACCACCCCGGCGCATCCTTTCACGCTCCACAATCTTTATATTGGGTCCCTGTCAATGGCAAATTACAATGCCCCTCAGGCGCCTTACGCTATGTCTGCTCCTCACTCTGATTCTCCAGCATCCGCTTTCTCTCTCAGCCTCCTTGCCCTTCTCCCCCGACACAGGCGCGGGCCGCTTCGTGCCCGATGGCACCGTCGTCCTCTTCGACGAGGCTCACTTCCCCGTCTACACAGTCAACCCTGACAACCCGAGTGGGTACAGCTCGGGCAACAGCCCGAGAGGAGCCTACGCCAGTTTCGCCGGAGTGCTGAGGAGGGCGGGGTTCACGGTGAGGACCCTTGACTACGGCTACTATCTCGACTCGAGCTCGCTCGCAGGGGTGAAGGTTCTCGTCATCGTCTGCTCTCAGGGCCAAGACGTCTCCGGTTCCATCAGGGCCCCCTACACGGAGGGGGAGGTGGATGCTGTCGTGAACTTTGTCCGGGGAGGCGGTGGCCTCTTCCTCATTGGCGACCACACCACATTCCCTCCGGCAATATTTCCAATAGCGAGGCGCTTCGGCATCAGCTATGCACAGAAACTTCTCCACGACCCCACAGACTTCGTCCGGAACAGCACCACCGGCGAGCCCTTTGACATGTACGGTGATGTGTTCATTGCCTTTGAAAGGGACAACTTCAGCGACCACCCGATTATGAGCGACATCGGCCGCGTCGAGCTGTATCGAACCGATTACTTCACTGCCCTCCCCGCCGACGCCTGGCCCCTGATAATATCCGACTCGGATACATATTGCACCTCAGACCATACCGACACCGTAAGGGTCCCCTCGCCACGGAGCGTGGTCGCTGCGGCCATACCCTCCAACGGAACCGCCGGTGCCGGAAGGGTCGTGGTGGTCGCGGACACAAACACCTTCGAGACCGACGAGAACAGGGACGACGACCCGGACATGGACCTCTTCGACAGCGACAACGAGCTCTACGGGCTCAGGATATGCGAGTGGCTGGCGGACGTGCCTCCTCACAGGTCGGTCGAGTTGGCATCAGCGGAGAAGGGGACCGAGGGCCAACGGGAGATAACCCACAACTGCACCCAAGGCAACAGCACCATTTTCTACATCCGCGCGCGGAACACGGGGAATGTTCAGGACACGTACGACTTTACAGTCGAGGGGGACCGCCCCCAGAGCTGGAGCCACGCCCTGAGCCACAGCGCCCTCACCCTAAGAAGCAGCGAGGAAAGAGTGATGACGCTCGAGGTCCGCGTGCCGCCGGAAGCAATGGTTGGTGAGAGCCAGCTCTTCGTCATATGCGCTCACTCACGCGCCGACCCGATGGTATCCGCAATGATGAACTGCACCGTCAGAGTGCCGGCGTTACATGGGCTCTCGCTTCTCTGCGAGGACAACAGGAAAGTGGTTGAGGCGGGGGAGAGCGCCATCTTCCAGCTAAGGCTCGCAAACAGGGGAAATGTTGAGGAGGAGGTGAGGCTGGTCGCCGAAGGCCCCGAGGGGTGGGGCGCCGCTCTCGATGCAAGCGCGCTCCTCCTCCCCCAGGGGGCCCAGCGAATTTTCAATCTCACCGTCACACCTCCCTCCAGCGCCCTCGGTGGAGAAGAAGGGAAAGTGACCGTTCTGGCCTTGCTCCCGGGCGCGCCGGAGGCGAGCGCACGCGAGGACACCTATACTAGAATTAGGCAGCGCTTTGGAGTGGAGCTTGGGTGTCTGGAGCCAGAACGGGGCGTTGACCCGGGCTCGGTCGCTGTCTTCCCCGTTTCCATCACAAACCTCGGCAACGGCCACGACGACGTCTCCATTTATCTATCCGGAGGATGCCCGTGGAGAGTCGACCTCGATCCCACACATATCTACCTCCCCTACAGAAGCTCCGCCGTGGTCACGGTCGTCACACACGCGCCTCCTTTAAGCAAGGCCAACGAGAGCATCACCATCTCCCTGCTCGCGGCATCTGTGCGCGACCCAGACGCACGCGACAGCCTCTCCCTCAAGGCCGTCGTGAGGCGCGTAAGCCGAATCAGTCTCAATATCTCTCCGCCAGTCCTCCATGCCGACCCAGGCACTCTGGTGGAGTTCCGGGTCGACGCACTCAACACGGGCAACGCCCCGGAGAGAGTCCGTCTAAGCGCCTCTCCAGGGGCCTCCCTGAGCGTGGAGGAGGCGCCGTTGGAGCCGTGGGAATCCTTTGACTCCACGCTCGCTGTTCCCGTTCCTGCTGAGGCAGAGGCAGGGGAGAGGCTCATCTTCACCGTCGAGGCTTACTCTTTGCTCAACGCGAGCGTGAATGCGAGCGCTATTGCCGTGGTCGTAGTGAACCAGACCCACCGAGTTCTGGGCGAGCTCTCGCCTCCCAATCTCTCCCTCTATCCCGGGGAGAGGGGAGAGAGCCTCCTTAAAATCTGGAATGAGGGGAACGGACCCGAGGAGGTGCGGGTGGAAGTGGAGGGTGGGGCTCCCGGGTGGGAAGCTTCGGCGGATGTTCCAATCCTCCTTCTCGAGCGCGGAGGGAGGGGGCAGTGCCGCGTGGTGGTCCGGCCCCCAGGCGGCGCCCTCGCTGCCACCTACGGCGTCAGCGTCACTCTTTTGGATGGCGCGGGACAGCGTCTGGCCCTAAACCTTGACGTAACGGTGCTCCGGGTGCACAATTTCACCCTTCGCGCCCACCCGCAGAGAGTCTGCGTATCGCCGGGCATGAGGGCCTCCCTCAGCCTCTTCGTGGAGAATTCTGGCAATGGACCCGAGACGGTTCGCCTCCTCACAGCCGGCAGACACTCCTCCTGGATTTCCCTCGAGAAAGCTCTGGTCACCGTCAACCACTCCTCGAACACGGAGCTAGTGGTCTCCGTGCGACCGGGGCCGGACGCCGCACCCGGTAGATATATGATGAGAATAGAGGGCGTCGGCGAGGACAACTCCACCGAGGAAGCGGAGTTCCTCCTCGTTGTCAAGGAGAGCGGGACAACGATTGGGGACCTGCCATGCCTTCTGGGGGCTCTCCTCGTGGTCCTCGGGTCGGGCCTGGCCATTTACTTTATTTTCTTCAGGAGCACGCCGGATGCCAGGGAGGGTGGGGGGAGCAGTGGGGGTCCGAACGAAGGAGAGCGCAAACATGCTGGGGAGGCTCCTGAGGGCGTGACGGAGGGCTCGGGGGAGGGAGGGAGCCAATTGCTGGGCATGCGGACTCATGAGAGATAGACTCTTCCAGGAATTAATTCCGGGGCCCGGGACCACTCACGAAATCGAGGCCTTCCGGCCTTCTCTCGAAGTACTGTCTCACAGGAGCCAGAATTTCTGAAAGCGCCTCCGCCACGCCGCTCTTCAGATCGGCCGGGTGGAGCTCTTCCGAGGAGTACAGACGGGCCAGCTCTTCGTAGCTCTTTATCTCCAAGTCGCCGCCCCACTTTGCTGGCCGGGATATTTTGAGAACACCTAGTGCGGGGAGGATAATCAGGCGAGAAATCTCGAGGACGGGGTTGCCCTGGACCTGCCTCGCCGGGCAGAAGGCGGCCCTGATTTTTCTCGATATCTCCTCAGGGCTGTCGGTGATGAATATCGCTGAGTCGGGCCTGCTTTTAGACATCTTTGCCTCCACCGGGTCCATCCTCTCGGTGCCGAGGAGGCTCGGGAGGAGGGGCGTGTGGAGGGCCGTCACCTTCTTCCAGCCGTACTTCTCCGCAACGTCGCGCGCGAGCATGTGGGCCTTTCGCTGGTCCATTCCTCCATATGCGAGGTCGACGTCCAGATGGAAGATGTCCGCCACCTGCATCATGGGGTAGAGCAGACGGGAGGAGTCGAGCTCAGCCTCCTCCTCCTTCCTCCCCATGATGTCCATCGCCCTCCGAATTCTGGACAGGGAGGCGGCCTTGGAAATTCTTATGATTCTCTCCCAGTACTCCCTCTCCCCGATGTACTCGCTGGCGAGAACGTACCTGACGCTCCCGCGTGGAACCCCGAGCGCCTCGAGGGCGTCCTTGATGTACTCCGCACAGGCTCTTATCCTCTCTATGTCGCCGCCGAACTTGTCGTTGATGTACGCGTGCCAGTCGGCGAGCAGGACGATCGTCTCGAAGCCACCATCGGTGATGTCCCGGAGCTTGTCAGCAAGAATCTTCCAACCCAGGTGGGCCTGGCCCGAGGGCTCGATTCCAATGTATGCCTTTTTCTGCGCGCGGCCGCAGAGCTCTCGGAGCTCCTCGGATGTCACCACCTCCTCCGCGTTGCGCACCACCCTATCGTAGGCCTGCATCGCCACCCGGTGCGCATCCCCCTCTGTCTAAATAGCAGTTGCGGTCGGAGGGACGGCCGCATTGCGATTGGTCCCGACCGTCAAAACCGGACGTGCTCCACAGCCGATGGTGCCCGGAGGAATAGGGACGGGGGCCGAGCCCGGGGGCTCAGAAGCACAGCGTGCCGTCGGCCTCGAGCGCGAGGTCGTTGAGCGTGGCGGCGCCCACGATCCTGGCCCACTGCTCGAAGTCTCCCCTCGGGAGGCCCAGGAGTTGGCAGCTCTGCTCGCAGACCATCACCTTCACGCCCGCCTTCACCGCCTGGTCCATTATCTGGCTCAGGGGAGGGAATGAGCCAAGCTTGATGTTCTGGGCGGCACCCTTCTTCACAACCGTTACTCCCTTTATTACGAAGTAAACCGTCGCCTCCATCCCCATCGAGACCGCGGTCATGCCCAGGACGAAGGGGGCGTAGAGCTGCTCCGGCCGGTCTGTTCCGCTACTGACGACATAAAGCATCTTTTTCTTCTCCACCCTGCCACCCGCCGGGGGCTACAATGAGCAAAGATATCCATTTTTTGGTTACCCGCCGCCCGGAGTGGCGATGGATATCTCGGGCTCCACCCTGACCTCGCACCTGACGCTCTTCGTGACGAGGCACCAGCGCGCGCAGTCACCGAAGGCCTTTGAGGCCTTGTCCAGGTCCTCCTCAGACGCCACGCGCACCCTCGGCCGAATCACGACGTCCCTGAACAGGAACACTCCCTCGATCATCTGGGCGGTGCCCGTGGCCGTGGACTCGTAGGAGAGAATTCTCCCCCTCATCCTCTCGATGAGGAAGAGGAAGGTGGTCATTGTGCAGACCTCGAGCGACGCCACGAAGAGGTCCTCCGGGGACCAGATTCCCGGGTGGCCGCCCCACTCCGGCGGGCAGGCGATGGCGATGTCCGGCTTTCCCTCGCAGGAGAGTATGCCCTTGTGCTCCCCTATCCATCTGAGCGAAGTAGTATAATGATACTGAACTGGCTCCCAACCCATTTCCAGGCTCACTTCCTCGGCCGCTTTGCTCCGGAGCTCCCCCCATAGCTACCCTTCACGCCAGCCCCACGCGAGCCCACCCCGGCTCCCTCTGACCCCTCCAGGGAGAGGGGGCGGGCGATGATTTCGCCCCTCGGTTCCTTCTCGTCGAATATTTCCGCGGTGAAGCGGAATAGACGGGTATCCTTCTCCATCCAGGCGCTCGCCGGAAGCCCAGCCTTCATGCAGGTGTGGTCCAGAAACTCGTGGACGTCCCACCCCCACTCTACTGGGACTTGGGGTAGGAGGAGGCCCCTGGACAGACCATTGTCGACTATCAGGCCGTCGCGGCCGATTTTCACAACCTTCAGATACTCCCTCGGATTCTTCACCTTGATTGGCTCTGGGGGTGTAAGGAGCGAGACCTCCACCACGATTCTGTCGAGCTCGTCAGGTGAGACGGGAGGGAAGCGGGGATCCCTCAGGGCGGCGCTGCGGGCGGCGTCCACGAGGGCGTCGATGAGCGGGAGGACGGGCTCGGGGTAGCCGATGCAGCCGCGCAGCTCGCGCTCGGGGTAGGTGCTGAGCGTAACGAAAACCCCGGCTTTCTGCCTGAAGCTGGCGGGTAGTTCCTGGGGGGGCCGGTACTCCCTCTCCCCCACCACGAAGGCCTCAACCGCCCCCCTAGCGATGGAGACCGCGAGCTTACCTTCCTCAATTGAGTACATGCCCGGCCGCTCCCGTGAGACGGGGCAAAAAGGGTCTTTACTTGACCAGGGCGCTGGCCTTCTCCTCGGCCTGCTTGGCGTACCTGAGCGCCTTGGCGTAGCTCTTGCTCCTTATAAAGGAGGTCGCGAGTCGGAGGAGGTTCTCGACCTCGCTCTTCTCGACGCTCTCTTCCTTGATACTGGCCATCTTGGCTTGGACCGCGCTGATAACGCTCATTGCCTCTTTCTGCTGCGGGTCCTCGGCCTCCACGGCCGGCGCGGGTGCCTCGGGGGGCTTCTCGGCCTCGCTCCTCTCCTTGATTTCCTGAAGCTGCTTGGAGGCCTTGGTAGCGTACTTGACCGCTCTGTCGAAGTCTCCGCTGTACAGGCAGGATGTCGCGAGCTGGAGCAGCTTGTCGGCACTGGAGACGTCCTTGCCCTCGCCCTTCATTTTCTCTAGCTCTGCCTTGGCGGCCTCAACCTTGGCCTTGGCATCAGCCTCTGTTGCTGGGGCCTCAGCCGCAGGGGCTGGGGGAACGGGGGGTGCCGCGGGCGAGGGGGCGACTCCCGGGGTCTCAGGTGCCACAGATGGAACGGGCGGTGCTGGCGGAGCGGCGCTCGCTCCTCCGGACGGGCTGGAGGCGCCGGCAGCAAGGCTCCGGAGCTGCTGCTCGTATTCAATCTGTTCACGCATCGCTCTCCTGAGGAGCATGATGCCGATTATCAGGCCCACCACGAATACTACTGCAGACAGGGCGAGATAAAGGTATTCGGACATGCGGACCCGATATGACATAGGAATATTAAAGGTTTCGGAATCAAGGGGAATTGGGGGGCCGGAGCTAAAACAAAATATATCCCCTGTGCCCGCTCCTCCGTACTTGTCTCCAATGAATTCCGGACGGAACTCCTAGCAGAACTCCCGGACAGCCTCAGAGGGCCGAGGGGGGTGTCTCGGCTCTGCGGTTTCTATGGTTTTTTAAACGGTAGAGGACCATTCTGTCCCAGTCCACCCTATGGGGGAGCCCCTTTGATTTCAAGAAGGCGCTGAGGAGCTCCGTTATACGCACGACTTCCTCACTCCTCGTTGAGCGATAGATGTAAAAGCTCACCTCGCCCTTTGTGATTGGGAATATCATCCTGAGCTTATTGTCCCTATTGAAGCCCTCTGGTTTGCGGTTGTTCTGGAGGTCTACCATGTTCGTCTTTATGAGAACCCGGGTGAGGGCCTCGTCCTCTGGCATCTGGCCGCTCTCCTTGAGGAAGAGCTTCATGAGGTCCGGGAAGACCTTGGCGAGGTCCTTATACTTTACCTTCTTAGTGAAGATTATATGACCGCTCCGAACGATCATCTCTCTCCCGCAGGTGGGGCATCGAGCAGCGCCTACTTAACGATTTTGCCAGAGTGAGTTCCAACGCAGGCTCTTGATAGATAATACTGCCATTTAGTCGGCCAATCCCTGGCGACCGAGAGAAAGGTTAATCGCGTGGCAGGGCCTTACGGATGTTGATAGAACATGAACGCAAAGCCCTGCA
>JAWCLH010000027.1 GCA_038851035.1 Thermoplasmata archaeon | reverse complement strand
GACAAGAGGCACATCCTCGCCCGTCATATATCAACTGAGCATTAGCTATCAAGTCGAAAGCAGATTGAAGAATGTAACCATGTTCATAGGCCCGGACCCGGCGGGCGACTGGGGCGCGAGCGGGGAGTTCTATGGCCGGGTCTCGAAGCTCTCCAGCCATATATTGGTCGACAGGATGAATGATGCGCTGAAGGAGCAATATATCAGCTCAACCGACTCCATACCGCTCAGGTTCACTTCCGAGACTACGGGAAGAGTTCTCATGGACAATATCTCGGTCAAATACCTCATTCTGGCGCTCCGGGGGGACGCAATAACAAATGCCACAAGTGAGGGAATCAGGTTCGAGGACACGAGGGCCTGCATGGCCGGCGTGAGCTTTGAGGAGGTCTCATCTCCAAAAGTGGAGCTCGAGAACAGCAACATCACCTCCGTGGGCTGCGCCCTGCTCAGCGGGGAGGTCAGCGTGGACTCCACCTCAATCATTCATATGAGGAACTATCTCGAGGTGAATTTAAAAGACAGGAGCGGAAGCTTTATTAGCGGCGGGAGCGCAATAATAAAGGAGGACGGCGGGCTGGAAGTGCTCAACAGGACCCTTGATTCGGGCCATGCGCTGATTCAGGCCAGGTACTGCACGAAGGGCAGCTCGGGGGCCGTCAATCACACGCCGCACAATATAACTGCACAAAAGCTAAACATAACGAAATCCGAAGAAAGAACGATGAACCAGAGCCAGCTCGTCTATTTCGAGTTCCCGAGGCTGGACCTGATGCTGATACACCTCGACGTGTCCGACGATTATCCGCTGGTCAGCAGCACAATCTGCATAAACGCTACCATCTACAATGATGGATACGAAAGCGCCAGCTCAGCATTCAACATCAGTTTCTATCTGAATAACACAGAGAGCGAGACGTTGATAGAGAACCTGACAGTGGGCGGGCTGGGTGCATGGGGCGAAACGGGCCTTCTGGGAGTCAATGCGACTTTAAACGAGACCGGATATCACTATATCGTCGTTAAAATTGATTCGAGCGAAAATATCACCGAGGACAGTGAGACCAATAATATCGTCTATCACCAGATACTGGTATGTGACGAGAGGAAGGAGGACTGGAGCGTCAGCACGGAGACGGAATATGACGGTATGGCTGTAGTTGCCGATAGCCTTTCCATTTCATCGCGCCTGACCTTCGACAACGGAATTCTGGAGGTGGTCGAGGGAGATATTGTGATTTCCTCCGAGGGCGCCCTGGAGACATACAATACAACAATAACGGGAAATGATGTAGAGGTGGAGGGCTGTTTGGATATCAAAGTTACTTATCTGAACATCACCGGCAATCTCTCGTTAAATGGAGATATAAGCGCCGACAACGTCACCGTCCAGGTCAACAGCGACTGGACGGGCGAGCATGAAATATCGCTGGAGCAGGGCTCCACGGCCGTAATCAACAACACGCTCTTCTTCTCCGGCGTGGAGAATAGTTACTTCGATATCGAAGTCCTCGGTACCGCAACAATCACCAACGCTACATTTGCCTATTTGAACAATGGGTTGATAATAAATTCTCCGAACGTGGAAATCTCAGACATCGGAATTCACTACTGCAATGAGTACGGGATGCAGATAATCTCATCCGATATATCAATCACAGACTCAATCATCATCAACAACAATGGCGCTGACATCAGGATTGAGGGGTCCAATGTCGTCATGACGGACTGCGACTTCAACCGCTCGAAGGTGGATGTTGTTGACGGAACACTGAGCGCCCGGGGGAATATGGTCTTCCGTGTCATTGACGAGGGGTCGGAGAATGTTCCGGACGCCCAGGTTCTTGTGAAGGACCTCGAGCAGAGCCAGATTTACTCGGGAACCACAGACGCAAGCGGCATTGTGACAATAGAGGGCAAGATATTCGAAATGGAGGGCGCAGGAGGTGAGACAGGAACATTCTTCAAGACACCCTACACAATCATTGTAAAAAAGGATGGCCTCTCGAATGTTTCGAAGCTGAGGAACATCGGTCCGGATATGGCGTGCGAGGAGCATGTGATCATGCTCAGAAATGAGAGCGAGTGGGACCATGTCTGGATGACCGATTTCAGGATGAGGGTTCCGGAGGGGATTGCTGGAGCTTTCTCTTCGGGCGTGTATCAGGATGGGATGAGCTTCTGCGCGCACATAATCAATGAGGAGGAGGGGGCAATAGAGGTCCTGCTAAGGAGCTATGACCAGGTCTCAATGGAGAATGATAATGACGATTTGTTTTATGATGCTTATATATACGACGAAAATGGAAATTCGATGGGGGGCCCATGGTCCGGGTATGGTCAGCTGGAAGTCGAATCCTCGCCGCTTCTAGCGGGTCATTATGATTTCATCTGGAAATACTACAATGATGCAGATGGAAGCGGGATTTATATAAATGCGAGTGAATTTAAAATCGTATTTGTATCATCAGATGCAATCAATATTAATGTTAATGTAATTCAATTTCCAAAAGAAGGTCAATACCCTATTAATATCAGTTATAATTGTGATATCAATAGAGCTATTTATTTAAGAGGATATATTGGCTCATTTGACAATGATATTAATGTACAATATAGCCATCTCTCCAATGTAAAATTATTTAATAATACATATGCAGAAATTAAAACCGATAATGGTAATTATATTTATGCGAATAGTCAGTTTGGATATTATTTAGGGGACGAAAATGAATTAAAAAATATAAATTTTTATTTAAATATTGAGTCATCATCTTATTTAAAAACAATTTTTAATATTTATTTATCGTATATGGGATGGCAGAATCCAAAAGTAAACGATTTAAATTGTAATGGCATTTCGGATTGGTATGATAGTGAAATATACGGCTCTGGGACCGGAGGAAGAGATGACAGCCTTTATTATAATCCAAATCTACTTTATATAAAATATCAATCTTCCTTTAATACAGAACTATATAAATGCTGGATTAAAGGGGATAATAACGAGCTAATAGCTACACCAATTTATGGTGCTGTAATTAGACGTGGTGAGCGTATAAATAATAACGATATAAAAGATATTAAATTTTATATATATTCAAATGGGTATTATCCTTATTCCACAGTGTTATGGTATTCAAATCCATACAAGACAAAATTCCACCCGGACGGCCCAAGACCAATATTCATTGGTCCAGATGGTACAATAGATACTTATTATAGTATTAATACAATACATTATCTAAATCAAAACGGTGAGCAAAGAACAAAATGGGAAATTACAATAAGCAAATCACATTGTATTGGTACAGTTTATTTTACAATCTACTATACCGAAACCTTTTATTCTTCTGATGGAGAATATCCAAAACTAAAAATTCATTTTCATCCTATAGTTGCTGTTTTTCCAATAAATTTAATTTTTGAATTCCCGAAATATGTAGAGAATACAAATTATGATTATTCTAGTTTAACAGAGGAAGGATTAAAATGTTATAATTACAACTATGATAACATATCATATAAATACTTCACTGAATCTATGTATTGTGATGGTTATGAAGAGAATATAAAATTCCGTGTTGAAGAACATAAGACAAATTTCCCAAATTATCCAACCTATAAGTTAAACCAATTAGAAGTAATTGTTTTTTCTATCGCTAGCAAAATTTCTATCGGTTCAATTAATTCTCATAATGCTGCAAAATATATAACAAATTTTGTTGATTACATAATGAGATATAAAACGTCTGGAAGTGCACCTACTAAAGATATTAAATACATTTTTGAACATTATCATGTACAATATGCAATAACTGAAGAAGATATTGATAATGCTATATCGGGAAAAGAAGAAAAAAAATCAAAGGACCAATTCGAGGGTGAATGCGGGGATTATGCTAATATGGCATGTTCATTATTAAGGTCGCTCGGTGTACCTTCGCGTACGGTCGTTGGAACATGGACTTCTGTAGGTGATTATCATGTATGGGTAGAATATTGGGGACCAACTAATACAGGAGAATATGCGTGGTTTGTTCTAGATCCGACAGAACTACCTAATAAGAATGTTGTTGGTATCTCAACTAGAAATTATTACATATATGGACCTCCTGATGCTGATGGAGCTTTTACGTTTTCATCATATTGGTTACCAAATGGAGAGAGAGTCATTTCGTCTTCTAATGGTAACACTATTGAAGACTTTGATAATGACAAAGACCTTATAATACTAAATTCATTTTATTAATGTGGAAATTATGAATTTAAAAAAAATTATAAGTTTAATTATTATTCTTTGGCTCTTTTTAATTACTTTTAAAGTAAATGATTCTTTTTCGATCGCTCAAAATAGTGACCTTAATAATTATATAATAATAAGCGGGAAAGAATATTTTCAGCCATATGTTTTTGAATATCACTTAGGAGGAAACGAAATATATTTAGGTTTTTTATGGGTTAAGAGTCTTTCAAACGGGAATGAACAGATATGCTTCAAATTCTTTGATGGAATTATTTTTTCAAAAGAATATCAAGTTACTGAGAGCAAAGTCAGGGGAACCTATTATAGCCCTCGAGCTTGTCAGTGTTTCGATATCATTTATATTACGTGGTTAGAGAAATTAAATGACTCTTTTACTATTCTACTACGACCCATGTCTTTGAATCTCACCTTGGAAGAAACATTAATCATTTCAAACGATGTCATTCAAGAAAATATTGATTTGAAAATTATTAATTATAATAATAAAATCTATGTTTCATGGAATTGTCAAGACAAAGATGAGCCTTACGATATTTATCCCATTCTTAATTTAATAATATATGATCCTTTATTAAATAATTTATCTCAACCCATACCGATTTTCTTGGAACAATTTCCATACTCAAGATGTCCTTTATCTTCTACTCTTTATTATTTTTTTATATGGAATAATAAATTAAATATAGGTTTCAAACTTTGGTATAAGCTTGGAGTTGAACCAGGATATCCTTTTTATTTAATAGAAATAAACCAATCAAATCAATCCGGTTCTTTAATTATCAACATATCAGAATCATCTAATAATATATTGGATATCATCTATACATATAATTGGGTTAACATTATTGATATTGTTAATTTAAGAATGGAATCAATAGTAATAACTACCTCTGATAATACATTGTTTGTTAATTCTCCAGGACCTCAGTATCAATTTAAATATCCAAAATATAGAGATGAATGGATTATAAAAGAATATAATATCCAGAAAAATATATTAAACAATATAACAATAATAAATAATACTCAAAATATTACTAAATCGAAAATTTATCATTGGAATAATAATCTACATATAATTTATATTGATAATAGTTCATCAAGCAATGAAAGAATAAATTATTTCTTACTAAAAAATAATGAAATTATCAATAAAGCAACCATTGCCGAAAACAATTGGTTCGATTATGATATAGACCCTATTACAAGGGAATCAAAGTGTTTCATTTCTCTAAATGCTATCAAGAATTATAAATTTAAAATGCTATGGTGTATATGGTTAAGTACAAATTCCCAAAAAGATTTTTATAATCTTCAAATGAAAATAGTCGATTCAACTCAAAATTTAATTTCGACAATTGGAGTATCTAAAAATCCTGTATTTACATATGAAACCATTTCATTTTTTTCATTAAATTATTGGAATTTCGATATTAAATATTTATATGATTTTGGTGATGGGGCTAAATCAGGCTGGATTAATGAGTCAATTATAAAACATCATTATTTTAATGATGGAATATATCGAGCGGGATTAAAAATAAAAAATGAATTAGATATGGAAAGTGATTGGAGCTATATAGAGATAGTCGTTTTAAACCGTCCACCAATGATAAACAATACCATAAATAAAAATATAATATTGACTTTTGAAGACTTAAATCTCTCGTCAGAATATGCGTATGATCTCGATGGAAAAGTAATGGGAGTTTGCTGGGAATTCGGCGACGGTAATTATAGTAAATTATATTACACGGTATATAATTATTCCAAATCCGGCATCTACACCATCCGCTTCACCGCCTGGGACGACGACGGCGCGTCCAATTCGACTGAGTTTAAAATCTATGTCATAAACCGCGGCCCGCTGGCCAACTTCAATACATCCCTCACCACCGCCACCGTTCTCGACGACATCGCCTTCACGCCCGAGGTCTTCGACATGGACGGGACGATAGTACAGTATTTCTGGGACTTCGGCGATGGCCAGACCAGCAGCGAGCCGAACCCAATCTACCGCTACAGGATAAAAGGCACCTTTCAAATCACCCTCTATGTAATCGACGATAACAGCGCAATGAGCAATATTGCAAGAAAGCAGATAATCATTGAAAACATCCCGCCGCAGGGGGCGATAAATGTCTCCTCCATGTCCCCCCTCACCTTCGAGAAAATCAACTTAACCGCCACGGGGAGGGACGTGGATGGCTCTGTCAAGCTCTTTATCTGGGACTTCGGCGATGGAACCACTGCGGTGGGCGAAAACGTGAGCCACGAGTACAGGGACGACGGGACCTATGAAGTAAAACTGAGGGTCATAGATGATGATTTTGATGAGAATGTGACCAACATAACGATAAATGTGCGGAACAGAGGCCCTGTGATTGGGCTCAAATACGAACAAAAGCTCATGGCCGACGAGAGAGCATTTCTCGACGCCTCAGGCTCCTTCGACCCCGACGGCCGCATCGTTGCCGTGAGCTGGCTGATTAAAAATAAGACCATCAACGGCACCGTTGTCAACTATACTTTTACGAAGCCGGGCAAATATCTGGTCAAGGTGGCGGTGCGCGATGACGACGGCGCGCTGGCCGAGAAGAGCTTCAAGATAACCGTGCGGGCGGTTGAAATCTCTCGCGAGACCTTCCTTTTCTGGATGTGGTCTGTCCTGATTGTCGCCACAGTCATTCTGGCCCTGTTATGGAGGAGGCATGGGAGGGGATAAATTGGGAGGGGGCGGGCCAAGCGCACCGCCTTGTCGGAGGCTCCTAGACGTACGAGCCGACCTTTTCAGCTCAGCGGAGCTCCTCCGATTTCACCTATAAGGTGCGGCCCGATCTCCACCCGGACACAGTACATATCCGCCAGAGGGCGTACGAGCCGGATGAACTCTGGCAAATCGATAAAATCCTTCGCGGAGTATGAAATCATTTCGGCGCGGGCGAGCTTGAAAACAAAGAAAATCTCGCTCTCGCACCCCGCGCATCTCATCCCGTTGGGTTTCATGGAGTGGAGCCTCTCTTTCTTTATCCCGGGCATATGCTCTTCATATACTTTATCCATCTCGTCGAGGAGGGCCAGCATCATTTCCCGCAACGGGCAGATCAATATTTTCCAGAGGGTTCTGAAAAAAATGAACTCGTCAGGAGTATCGAATTCATGGGGCCAGGTTCCGGGCTGGAGAATCCCGCGCTCGAAAAGGCAGGCCCCGTGCCTTCCTGAGACGCCGCTCGGGCGCGTGAAATTCTCATAGACCATACGCCCGAACTCCCTCTCGCGCTCCTCGAGAGATAATCTGAGCGGTTTGCTGTCCGGCGCAAGACCCCCCGCCGGATCATATTCGTCAATCAATTCCACGTGGTTTTTAAGGGCGATTTCCCTGAACATTTCCGGAATTTCTGGAGGCGCCTTATGGTTTTTAATGGTACTTTTATATACTCGTACCGAAAATGGTGCCCGCTCACAATCACGAGCTGGCCGAGAAGACCATCTGCCTCATGATTCATAATCAATCTGGAGTAACCCGATTTAGAATCCTCTGCCTCTAATGAATTACCAGCACCGGCGGTGTGTATTCTCATCATCGTCCTCAATGCCGTTTGGTTCGTAGGTGCGATGAGCGCGAGATTCATTTCGTTGAAAAACAGGAAATTGTCATCATCATTGAAAACCCAGGCCCCGTCCAGCAGAATGCCTTTCTCGAAGAGGCATTTCCCGTGGCTGAAGAGAATCCTCCTTGAGCGATATACCAGGAACATGACCGAGATGAGACATGACACACCTAATGATTTAATAAACCACTGCGGAACTTTGGAAAGAGCTGGATGACCTGAGAAATCGATAGTAGTGAAAAATATCCCCACCAGTAAACCGGAGGGAACCGGGAGCCATACCAGAGAGAAAAGCATCAAGTTGGGTCTTGTGAAATTCTCAATGAGCAGCTTGCCGTATCTCTCTTCATATTGCTCGAGCCGTGGCCCCATTCACACCCTCGCGCTCGTTATCATCTCCAGAAAAGCCTCCACGCGGGTGCGAATCTGCTCCACGTCCTCTGTGCTGTAGTCGGTCTCGATTGTGAGCATCGGCGTCCCCTTCTCCATCAGGGCCCTCTCTATGTGCCGCGCCTCGATGCTGTATATGTAGCAGCCCATGAGCACGTGGTAGACCACCCCGCTCGCCCTGAACTGCTGCGCGAACTGGAGCAGCCTCTCGACACGCGAGCGGTTCGGGGTGAAGCAGGCGCAGGAGTTCATCAGGTAGCGGTCGGCGAGGCCGAGAAGCATCCCAGTCATCGAGTAGTCCTTCACGTACACCGGGTCCCAGACCACCTTCGCGCCAGTGCATATCTCGTCCGCGACCAGAACGCCTCCCGACTCCTCTATGAGTCTGGGCAGCTTCCAGGTCGGCAGAATCACCGGGCTGCCCGTCAGGAGAATTCTGGGGGCCTTCCTGTCGGCCACCCCCCTCTCCCTCCTCTCGACCTCGTCGCACAGCCTCTCCATCTGCGCCGCCCACCTCGCGGGGTCGTCGTGGAACCAGAGGTTTGTGGCCAGGAGCGCGTCCCTGCCCCATATCGGCACGTCCTCCCTCTTCCGCGCCTCGTATAGCCTCCGAATCAGCGCCCTCCGGCGGTTGGTCAGCTCGATCGCGGCGCGCAACCCCGCCCTCGTGATTCTGTTTCCGGTGAACTGCTCCAGATTCCTCTTCAGCATCGCCAGCTCGTTTGCCCAGAGCTGGCGGGCCTGCGTGGTGAGGGTGGTGTGCGGAACCTCGAGGACCCAGGTCGGCCTGTACTCCGCCAGAACCTCGGCCATCTTCTTCTTCCCATCGCAGGTGGTCGGCGTGATGAGCAGGTCCGCGAGCTGGAAGTGGGGCGACTGGACCATCAGCATCCCCAGCGACGACTTGATCGCGGGGCAGAAGTTCCTGGGAAGGACCTCCTCGGCCGTGGCGATCGGCTCCTGGCAGCCGGAGCAGAGCCTGATGGGCACAGCGCCGGCGGCGATCACAAGCTCCTCGGGCACGAAGTTGCAGAATACGCCGATGAGCTTCTTCCCCTGCTCCTTCAGCGCCCGCAGCTCCTCGACCCTCTTCGTGAAGAGGCCCCGGGCGAGCCCGTAGAAGTACCTCATCCCCTCGAGGCCGGAGCCGGAGCGCTCCATCTCCGAGACCTCCTCCTCAATCCGCCCCGCGACCTCCTGAACCGTGGGGCTGAGTTCAGGCGCGGGGCCGCTCCCCTCGTCCCCGGGCCCCCGCGTCGCTTCCTCCGCGCGTCCCCCTCCCACTTCTCCATTCCCTCCTCCCTCCATCCCGCCGCCCCCCGGCTCGCCGGTCTCCTCCGCCGGCGCTTCCCGGCCCTCCGGAATCTCCCTCTCACCTCCCTCCATCGGAATCACCTCTCCGCCTCGCGGGGCCCCCCGCCCCTCACGAACCTCTTGAGTCTGAGGCGCTCCAGCAGCGCCCAGCCCGCCGCAAGCGCGAGCAAGGCCGCAACAAGCGCGAGCGCCGCGCCCCACGCCCACCGGGGCGCGCCCACGCCAACCGCTCTCGGCGGGGACGACATTGTGTTGTTCATCCAGTCGCTCGCCACTACCCTGAACCTCACCTCGCTCGCCCCCTTGAGGCCTGTCAGTGTCCCCTCGTACAGGCCACCGCCGATATGGAAGAGTTTGGCCCATCTCTCCCTACCACCGTCCACGGAGTACGCCACCTCCACCCGGCTCACGCCCGAGCCGCTCCCGTCGCTCACACGCGCCCTGACCAGCGCCTCGCCCTCCGTCCTGAAGTAGTGGTCGAACTCGATGTCCTCGATGCGCGGCGGCATGAGGTCCTCGAGCGAGACATTGACCTCCGGGCTCCCGCTCAGGTTGTGCTCCGTCACGCTCTCGAGCGACATGTACCTCACCCTTATCGTGCAGCGCTCCAGCTCCTCCGTGCCGCTGGGGCGGACGATGCGCGTCGGCACCGCGAAGCTCCTGGAGCCGTCCTCGCGGGTGGTCGTGGAGACCAGCAGCTCGCCGCCCGGGGAGATCACCTCCACCTCCACGACGGCCGGCCTGCCGTTCACGGTCGCCCTTATCCTCATGGTGTTGAGGATTGTCGCGTTGCCTGAGAGCTCCTGCTGTTCTATGGCCGCGCCCTCGCTCCACACCCGTGCGTCGTCATGCGCCTCGAGCCTCCCCACCTCGGACGCGGTCAGGTAGAGCCGGGCGCGCTCGTGCATGTGGACCAGCCCGAGGCGGGTCCCATTGATGGCAGTCACGCAGCAGTCCCCCCCGAGCCGCATGTGGGGGAACTCGGTCGCGGTGACCGTGGATGCGTCGAGGAGGGCGGAGGCGTTGCCGCCGGCGCTGAGGAACCTGACGGTCGAGCCAATCACCGTGGTCCGGGACTCGGACTGCATGTCCAGGGTCTCGACGGTGCATCGCTCAAAGAGGACGCCGGAGACGCTCTCGATGACCGCGGTGCCCACGGTGCAGTCGCGCAGAATCACCTTGACCGCTCCCGTTCTCTCCTTGACGACCATGCTCGGCACGTTCGACTCGGTGAAGACGCAGAGCGGGTTTATCTCGATGGTGAGACCGCACCTCAGGGACGAGCGCTCAAGGGTGAGTCTGGAGTCCATGTGGGTGTATAGGGTCGCCTCCATGTCTATCGTCGAGGAGAGCGCCTCGACGGTCCCGAAGCTGACGAGCATCTCCGAGCCGAAGAGAAAAATCGGCTCGTCCGTGCCGACGTGCGGTCCCGGAATCTCGCCCTCGCGCGGGTAGCGCAGGGGGCCGTCGGGGCCCTCGCACTCGAAGTGGTAACTGTGGTTGCCCGCGGGGAGGACCGCCTCACACCTGTAAACCACGCCGTCTCGGAAGGTGGTGTCGTCGGGGTCCTCCTGCGTCATGTTGAGGGTCTCGCCGTCTATAACCGCGACGAGCCGCTCCGGGGGCCGCTCCTGCGGGTCGGTGTAGGTTATTCTATAGGTGTAGCTCTCCCCGATTCGCCCGAAGCCAGGACTCACGATACCCTGCATCAGGGTCTCCCGGAGCCTCGAGACCTCGAGCCTGGCGCCCGAGAGCCACATCGAGGCGTCCTCCTCGACTAGGACGAAGCCGCTGGGGGCCAGGTAGAGCTCCTCGATTCTCATCGGCGGCTCCTCGGGGACCCGAATTCTCAGCGTCGAGTTCTCGATGCGCAGGGACGACTTCCCCGAGAGCCAGAGGTCGCCGTTTATTGTGACCGTGGAGCCTTCCGAGATCAACACAGAGGCGTTTTCTTCTAGAATCAAGCTGCCGTTGATGGTGAGCTCCGAAGCCCTGACGATGAGCCTATCGCCGGATGAGAGGGTGCGGTCGCCGCGGTGGTTCGCGGGGGGCAGGTTGCCGGGGCCGTACTCCCTCCCGGAGACATCCGTGGACACGAGAGCCGGGGCGACGAGAGAAGCGGCAATCAGGAGCGCAAGAAGGGCGGCTGCCCCCCTCCTCCCCTCATCTCCCGGCGGCTGTGCTCCCCTTCCCCCGCCAATCGCCGGCGGGCTGGCTGTGGGAGGGGCAGGGGTCTCCTCCAGCTCCCCGGAGGGCGGCCCGGTCTCCCTGAGCGTCCTGAGCCACCACTCCTTGCCACCGCTGTAGACGCTCCTGCCCTGGAAGCTCAGGGAGAGGGCGCGCTCCGGGCATCTGTCCACGCACTCGAGGCAGAAGGTGCACTCGGTGTCGTGGACCCTCGAGTCCACGCGCTCGTCCCTCAGGCGGGTGATGCGCATGGGGCAGGCGGTCACGCAGTAGCCGCAGTCCGTGCACCTCTCCTGGTCCTTCTCTATCGAGAGCGCGCTGACCCTGTTGAACAGCGCGGCCATCGCCCCCGCAGGGCAGAAGTAGCGGCAGAAGAAGCGCGGCATCAGCAGCGCGCCGATGACGAAGCCCGCGAGCACGAAGAGCCTGAGCGCGGCCTCGGGCGTCATCACAAACCTCCCCGCCAGACCGTTAGTGATGAGGTCGTCCGGGAGGAAGTAGCCCGTGATGGGTGCGGGGCAGGCCTCGCAGGGCGTCGCCCCAGACTGGAACAGGGGGAAACCCGAGAGGCCGGAGGCGAGCTCGCCCTTTGCGTCCGGGCTGAGGACGCTGGCTATCCCGATGTTGAGCGCCAGGAGCAGCACGAAGAGCAGGACGGCGTACTTGACGAGCCTGAGGAGCTCGTGCGCCCTCATCGAGGGCTCGACGTCGCCCGCGCCCGCTAGCCCCTTGACGCGTGCGGCTAGGTCCTGGAGGAAGCCTATCGGGCAGGCCCAGCCGCAGAGCGCTCTTCCGACGAGAAGGCCGACGAGCATCAGCACCGCGATCAGGAGCACGGGGGCGAGGAGGAGGTCGGCCCAGTTCCCGCTCAGGCAACGGGATATCGAGCCAAGCGAGCAGAGCGGGACGCCGTATGTGCCCCCGGACATGTGCCTGAAGCGGAGCAGGGGCAGCATGGGCGCGATGATAAGGGAGCCGACCGCGGTCGCGTTCAGGAGGAAGAGGAGGGAGAACTGGGAGGCGCCGCGCGCGTGCCTGCTCACCCACACGGGAAAGGCCCTCTCCATTTCTCTCGAGCGGACGAGATACACCACGAAAACGAGGTGGGCGAGGGCGAGAAGGACGCCCGGAGCGGGATATGTGTAGGTCGCTAGTAGAGCGCCGCTGACCGCGGCCATAATCGAGAATGAGAGCGCGAGGGATCGCGCCCAGTACCTTTTTTTCAGGACGCCCCAACCGGCCCCCAAACCGATCACGCCCATCAGCGAGAAAGAGAGGACGCAGAGGAGGAAGAACATCCAGCCGTCCACATCGAGGAGGGGGTACATCGCGCCCGGGACGACCCTGCCGCGGCCGAGTTGCGTCGCAGCCAGCGCCGCCAGATTGAGGAGGCCCGAGAGGAGCCATCCGGCTCCGGAGGCGATGAGAAAGAGGGAAGAAAGTGAGAGGGCGCGGCTGTCTCTCTTCCCGGGGCCCTTTGCACCTTCCTCCTCAACCCCAGCGGTCAATCGGCCTCACCTCATTTTCCATTCTCACTCCTTGGACACATATCGAGCCTCATCCAGTTCCAGCAATCGCACGACACCACCCCCCTCACCACCACCTGATGACGGCCTCCTGCGGGTTGGTGGTGTGGCTGACCACCCTCTCCAGCTGGCCCGTGAGCAGCGAAATCAGGAAGAGGACTATCATGACGGCGACCAGAATCGCCAGAACTCTCCACCTGAGCGCCACCAGCCTCCTCTGCGCCGCCCTCAGGCCCTCCCTGTCCCGCGGGACTTCCTCCATCGCGCGACTCCCGACTAAAAGGATTCCCCGGGCTCGGACGTGGAGGGGTGTGCGTGTCCCGAAGTAGAGAATCAGGAAGAGGCCCGCGAAAGAGCCGGCCGCGACGATGAGGGTCGCGGCGCTCGAGACCCCCGCGGCCCTCTCGGGGTCCCGGACCCTGACAGTGTAGAGGCCGGTGCGGAAGGTCTCGCCGGCCGTGTCAACAGACTCCAAGTAAATTATATAACTCATCTCGCGCTGGCGGGGGGGAAGGGAGCCCTTATAAAAGTCTCCCCCGACCGGTTCCATGGTAGAGCTCCTCCATGTCCTGTTGTCCGCGCTGTAGAAGAGCGTGACCGAGCCGACCCCCCTGCGGGAGCTAACGCTGACGAGCAGAACCGTCTCCCTCCCCACGACCGGCCTATGCGGGAAAATCGGTGATGAAATCGCGGCACCGGAGGCTATCGTCACCTCGGCCGGGGAGGTCACGTTGATGCTGTCGCCGGCGTCGTTCGTGCCTGTGATTCTCACCGAGAGGTTGTAAGTGCCGAGGCTGGAGCCCCTCACCTCCCATCGCGGGGTTATCCATGTCAGGCCCCCGCCGGGCTGCGCCGCTACCGTCCCCTGAGGATGGCCGGGGCTGGTCAGCCACTGGACGCGAGGTCCGTCGACAAGGGTAAAGTTCTCCGGAAGGATAAGCTCGGCCCTCATTTCCCGGCCGTAGACCACATAGCAGCACGCACCCCCGCAGCCCACCCTGGCCGTAACCACTATCGGCAATTCCGGGCCCTGAATCGACGGCTCGGGCTCGACCCTGAGCTCATAGACCACGAGCTTTGGAGCGGCGCTGGCGGTCGGTGGCAGAAGCGCGAGGGCGGTCAGACCCATCGTGGCCATCAGGGCCACGGCCCGCTGGAGTCGTCTCCCCTTCACAGCCCCGGTTCCCCCCTATTCGCCCCCTCTCAATCTCCCGCCGGCAAGCGCGGCTGCGACGACCAGCGCCGCCAGAAGACCGACGAGCTCGAAACCGGGGCCTGGCTTCGGCTTCTCCTTCACCCTGAGCTCCACGCCTTTTCCTGTGGCGAGGACCGTTTTCAGGGTTCCCTCATAGTCCCCCTTCGTCGCCTTTATTGTGTAGCTGAAGTCCGTCCTTTTACCATCATTGTCGATTCTGTAGCCGGTGAGCAGAAGCGGAGCCCCGGTCGTTCCGTCGTCCCCGGTCTTCCCGGAGAACACCTCCCGCCTCTCCTGGTCTGTTATCTTCACGCTCGCTCCGGAGATGGGCCGGCCCCTCGGGTCCAGCACCCTCACGCTCAGGTAGCTCCGCGCCAGAACCTGCCCCATGGTGTTGCCGCTGAATGTGCATCCCGTGACGGACAGGGAGCAGTTGACGGAGTTGATTCCCAAGCCCCCGCAGTCCTTTATCGTGCAGCCCTCGACGGTCACGGTGGAGTTGGAGCAGTTGATTCCGTCGAGCGGGACGCCGCTCAGGGTGGAGTTGCGGACCGTGAGCCTGCAGCCGACGTCGCACCAGATAACATTGTTCGGGCTGGCGCTCAGGTTGCAGTCCTCTATGGTGATTTCGGCGTAGTCGCGGAACCAGAAGCAGTTGTGGCCAGCGCCCGTTATGGTGGTCCTCCGGACCGTGGCCTTTGAGTAAGCGAAGAACTCGACGTTGCAGGCGTCCCTGCTCGGCCCGAAGACGCAGTCCTCCATCAGGGTGGTGCAGTTGGTGGTCTCGTAGTTGTGCCTCCTGCTGTTGTTAACGAAATTGCTCCTGAATGTGACTTCGCAGCCGTCGAAGGCCGCGAAGCCGTGCAGCTCGTTCCCCTCGATTCTGGACCCGATCATCGTGATTCTGCCGCCGCTCACCCACGTCCCGTTCATGAGGCAGTTGCGGATGGTAATGTTGGTCGCGGTGACGGTCGAGGAGCCGTTGACCCAGAGTCCATTCTCCCTGCTCGTCTCGATGACAGTGTCAGAGACGGTCAGCTCGCACCCGTTGTCCATCCAGATGCCGTTCTGATTGGAATCAGTGATGAGGCAGCCGGTGACCGTTGCTCTCGCTCCATCCCTCATCCAGATGCCGTTATGGCCGTTCTTCTGGATGGTGCATCGGGATATGAATGACTTTGTGCCCCTGAAGAACTCCACGTTGCAGGCGTCCCTCGAGGAGTAGACAAGGCAGTCCTCCATGGTGATGGAGGCGTTTGTCGCCTCTACGTTGCGCCTGAAGGCCTCCTTGAGGGTGGTGTTGCGCATCACGAGGTCGCAGTTCTCCGCTATTATGCCCTTGGCGCCGCTGACGATTGTGGAATGCTCGATTGTCGTGTCGCCCTCGACGAAAATGCCCATGGCGCTGTTGTCCGACGGGTTCTCGTAGCCTGCGTACCATATCTCCGAGTCGATGACCCGGAGTGTCCCGCCGGGCATGACGCGGAATGTGTAGGCCTTGGCCCCCGTCGATTTCGTCACCTTGGAGCCATTGCGCAGAGCGAGGCTCGCCCCCCGCTCCACAAGAACGCCGTACCTCCCGTCCACGTCCCCGTTGATTTTTATTGTGGTGTTGCTGAGCTCGAGCGTCCCGCCGCTTCTGACCAGCAGGTTCCCCCTGAGCTCGATGGTTGCGTTGGCCACACTCAGTTCCTCCCGGACCTCCCAGTCGCCGGAGGGCGGGGCCCAGAGGACCTCGAATTCATGGAGGGTCGTGTTGGTCCAGTCCGTACCGTCGGAGAAGGCGAAGGCGTAGATGTGGCTGCCGCCCTTGGCGCTCCAGTTGAGGCTGAAGAGCTTCCCGTCGGTGGTGTCAATGTCGGCCGGGTCATTCTCGGCCATTTGCAGGGCGATGCCATCGAGAATCAGAAGGCTCTCCCGAATTCCATCGCCGTCGGGGTCGGTGCAGCAGGCCCTGAAGACGAGCTGTTCACCGTGGAGGGGGGCCGGGGTCAGCTGGGTCAGGTCCTGAATCACAGGCGCTCCCCTGCCCTCAACAGCCCCAGCGGGTCCGGGCAGAAGGGCGAGCACCATTATAAGTGCAGCGGCTGCCCTTGCTCCATTTTTCATTTTCATCTAATTCCTCCTCTGAAACAGAATTGTATGCGCGCATATATATTTGCGGGCGCGTAAAAGCGCCTACCCCGCCCCCTTAGCTGCCGCCCTCTCCGCGGCGATTCGCGCGGCGCCTATCGAGGTCACTATCTGCGGCATCTCCGGGACCACGAGCTTCACCTTAAGTTCGTCCTCCATCGCCTTCCGCATACCGATGTTCCTCGCAGGACCCCCGTCGAAGAAGACCCTCTCCACCACACCGACCTTCCTCGCCATTATCGCCATCCTCTCCGCCATTGACTTATGGATTCCTGCGGCGATGTCCTCCTTGGGCACCCTGCGCGCGAGCATCGACGCCACCTCGGACTTTGCGAAGACGGTACAGGTGCTGCTGATTGTGACCGGGTTCTTGGACTTCAGGCTCTCCGGGCCGAGCTGGTCGAGTGGTATCTCGAGAACCCTAGCCATGACCTCGAGGAAGCGGCCGGTTCCGGCGGCGCACCTGTCGTTCATTTGGAACTTGACCATGTTCCCCTTTGCATCAAGGGATATTATTTTCGTGTCCTGCCCTCCGATGTCCAAAATGGTGCGTATGCCTTTGTCCGCAGCGATGAACCTCGTTCCGGCAGCGTTGGCCATTATCTCGCTGACGGACTCATTGGCTATCGTGAGCTGGACAAGCTTCCTTCCATAGCCCGTGGAGACGATGTACTGCACGTCCGGCCTCTTCAGCCTCGCCATCTCGAGGGCTCTCTTGAGGCACTCCGCCGCCGCCGCCTCCGCGTCCGCGCCCGTTGGCACGACTGCGTAGCCGACGACCTTACCATCGGCCAGAATTGAGACCTTCGTGTAGGTCGAGCCAACGTCCACTCCAGCGGTTATCACGGCCACCCCTCCACCGCCTGCATCCGCGCCGCGCCGGAGCCCCGCACCATGCACCCGCCGGCCACCTCACCTCACCCCCGCGCTGAGCGCCGCGCCGAGTGCCCCTATGACGTCCGGGTTATCGGGCACATGGAGCGGGACCCCTAGCGCCCCCTCTAATGCTCTCACGGCCCCCTCGTTCCTCGCCACTCCGCCGCCGAAGAAGACCTCCCTCCTGAGCCCGAGCTGGTTGACCATCGTCTTTACCTTGGCCGCCATGGCGTCGAGGAGGCCGGCGATGATGTCCTCCCTGTTCTTCCCCCTCGCGACGAGCGATACCACCTCCGACTCCGCAAACACGGTGCAGGTGTTGCTGATGTTGTGGTGCACCTTCGAGGCGAGCGCGAGCCTCCCAAGCTCCTCAGTCTTTGTGTCAAGCGCCGCCGCCATCACCTCGAGGAAGCAGCCCGTGCCCGTCGAGCACTTGTCGTTGGTCAGGAACTTGACCACCGTCCCCTGCTCGCTCATTGAAATAACTCGAATTCCCTGGCCACCTAGGTCGATAGCGGTCCTCACCTGCGGCAGGAGGTGCCGGGCCCCCTTCGCGAAGGCCATTATCTCGGAGACCTCCTTCGTTGCGAAAGGAATCGCCTTCCTTCCATTGCCCGTCGCCACAATCGCTACCAGGTCCTCCCTGCAGACTCCAGCGGCCCCGCAGCACTCCTCAAGCGCCCCGAGCGCGGCGCCCGCGGCGTCTAGGCCGGTCGGTCTGGTAGCGTGTGCGAGCATTCTGCCATCGGCGAGGAGAACAGCTTTGGTGGCTATTGAACCGACATCAACCCCGGCTGCGGTCATGACGGAAGCACCGATAATGAAGGTTCGATAAATATTTAGTGGAGAATTCCCTCCATCAACCTCTCTTCCGCGCCGCATCTCCCTTTGTCCGGGGCCTTCTCTCTATTTCCTCTTGCGGAGGAGAACTACCGTGGCCGCCAGCGCACTGGCCAGCGCTAGAGCCTCGAACCCGGGGGTGCTACCCGCGCCGCCCCTCTTCGGCGGCTTGAGGATATTTATCATCATCTCTTGTGAATCCGCAACTCCTCCCCTCCCATCGGAGACCGTGACCTTGACCTTGTGGAGCCCCACGGGGAGCTTCGTCAAGAAGCTCTGGCTGGTGGAGACCTCGACGCCGTCTATGAGCCATCTGTAGCTCAGGAGGTCCCCATCGGGGTCCTCGGAGCTCGCCGAGAATGTAAGTTCCTGTGCGGAGGTGTAGTTCTTCGAGGGGTCCGGGGATGTTATGACCGGAGTGGAGGGGGGGCGGTTTCCGTGCCTCACGGTAACGCTCCACGAGTGGGGGACGGAGGCCTTCTCGCCGCCATCCACCCACGCCGTCAAGGTCCAGGTGCCGGGTCCGAGGCCGTTCTCCGCGAGAGCCTTTACCTTAATCTCGAACTTGTCTTCGAACCTCTTCAGGTGGGTGAAGCACTGGTCGATTTCCCAGAGCACGCCGAGCTCGTCGCCGTCCACATCAACAGCGCTGACCTTGAAGGTTAGCTCGTCACCCTCGGTGCAGACCACGTTCCCGCCGGGGAGCCAGTCGGTTATTATCGGTGGGTCATCAACGGAGATAATTCTCACTGGGACGGTTACCTGAATCTCGTCCTGCCCGTCGCTGACCTTCAGGCTAATTGTGAGCTCGCCGTTGAAGTTCAGGGCCGGGGAGAGGGACATTTCGTTCGTCCGGGAGTAGATGGTGACCGTCAGCCCCTGGGGGGACCTAGTGGAGTAGGTCAGCTTGTCGCCGTCCACATCCCCGAAGTATTTATCTAGGAAAATCGTATCGGGAGAGGAGTCTTCCTCAAACTCGATGCTCAGGGGCTCTTTTTGGAATGGCGGGTCGTTGACCGGAGTCACAGTCACCTTGCAATCGTCGAACACGGGGCTGAACATTCCATCGGAGGCCCAGAACTGGAGCACCTCGACGCCGTTCCAGTTCGGGGCCGGGGTTAGGGTAACCACGCCGTTTGAGATTTCCACGTGAATCGACGACGCGCCCTCGCAGCCGAACTCAAGCACGCTGTCGGCGTCGGAGTCCGCGAAGACCTCCTTGAGGTCTATCGAGGAGTCGCTCCCATCCTCCTTTATTGTCACATCTCTGACCGACATCCTGATATATGGTGGGCGGCTGGAGTCCGTCACCAGAACCTCGACGTCATCAGAAACACTCGCCCCTGAGAGGTCCCTGGCCGTGAAGACGATCGTCTCCTTTCCGGACCACCCAGGAGGCGGTCTGAAGAGAACCTTCGTGTCCGCTTTGATTGTGACGCTAATGTTCTCCTGACCAGTGAATGTGTAGGTCAACCTGTCGCCGTAGGGAACGTCGGCATCGTAGAAGACCCTGCTGAGCGTGACGGTGGTTCCGTCCTCCCCGTCCTCGGGGATGGCGAAGTCCTTCATCGGGGCGGCGACCACCGGCGGGTCTGGGACGGGCGTGACGGTCACAGCTACGTCGTCGTAGGCCCTGGTGATACCATCTGTGCACCAGAAGCTAAGCACCTCCATACCGTTCCAGTCCTTGTTCGGGGCTATTGTTACGCGCCCATCGCCGAGAATCTTGACGGTGAAGTGGTTGGGGGTGTTCACGCCGAAGGTGATCGGGTCGTTGTCGGTGTCCTTGAAGACCGTTGCGAGGTTTATGCGTGTGCTGTCCTCGGTGTCCTCCGGCATCTCGAAGTCTGGAATGGGGTTGGCAACGACCACTGGCGGGTCAGGTATATGAACCTTCGTTCTGGTCTTCACATAGACCAGGTCTTTGTCGTTACGGGCGTTGTCGTCCGCGCCGATCATGGCGGTTATTATGGCCGTCTCTCCCTCCCCAGCCCAATCCGGAGCCGTGACGTTTAAATAAGCATTTATCACGACGTTCCCGTTCCCGCACGCCTTGTTATCCACATTGCTTAGATCGTCCCCGGTTCCGCCCGGGCCGGTGGTGTAGGTCGCCCTCCAGCCCGCGGGCACGGTGCCGAGGGAGGCGTAGAGGAAGTAATTCGAGCCGCAGCCCGGGGTGAGAGTCATTTTGATGTGATACTCGTACGACTGTCCAGGTGTTACGGTCTGGGTCGGCGGCTCAAGGGTGACTGTGTTTGGGGACATATTGTTATCGGTCCAGGAGGTGTTCAAGCCCACTACCTCGACCGTCTGCCCATGGCAGGCGGACGCAGGCGCGGCTGTCAGGACTGCAGAGAGTGCAATCACGAGACTTGCGACCACAGCTGTGCCTGTTTTCATATCAACAACCTCAGCTATATGTAATATCATTGTAGTTATTAAAGTTATTAATAAAAATTTTTGTAGGGAATTGTTCATATATGTATCGAATATTTAAAAAGAGAATAGGCCGTTGGGAGGAGGCGTTTAGGAGCATTTCGAGATATGCGCTTCACTCGGTGGGATGCCCCCTCTATTTGTAGCACGCGCCTTCTAGCGGCGCTCCTTATCTGCCTCGCCCAACTCCCACAGCTACCCTCCACTCTGAGCGATACAAGCCTCTCCACATTTTCCAGTGGCGAAGTGGAGGGAATTGCGAGGTTCGGACCTACTGGCGGAAACATCACACCTGTGAGTATCGCGCTTCCCGGCGCAGCCTGCATAAACGTCGCCGGTCTATCCCTTCAGGGCTTGCCCACGAGGAGTTTGGGCGGCAGGACGGACACTGATGACGCGGACTTCCTTGCCTGTGAGAACCTCCGGAACGTGACGGTGCGGGGCGGGAGCGTCTCTCTTGCCCCGGCCTCGGGGCGCTGGGCCCAGAGCACAGATGCCGAGTTCCGATTAGGCCGCTCCGAGAACTTGAACATCTCCGACGGCGTCAGGCTGGCGCGTGGTCCTCTCTACCAGGAGCTGAAGGGGGATCGCGCGGTCTCGCCCACCAATAAGGGGCAATACCGTCCCAGGATCGCCCGCGGCCCTCTCGGCACCTTCATAATGGTCTGGGAAGACTATCGCTCCGGGAGCGACCTGGACATCTATGCCAGATTCTTTTACTCAGATTTCACCTCCGGCCCCGAGATTGCAGTATGCAACGCGCGCGGCCACCAGCACAGTCCCGCGATTACCTCGGACGCTCTCGGGAACTTCTATGTGCTGTGGCAGGACGAGCGCAACGGTGACTTCGACATTTTCGGGAGGAGGTACGACAGATGGGGAAGCCCTGTGGGGGAGGAGTTCGTCGTCTGCACAACGGAGGGGGAGCAGGAGAAACCTTCGGTCACTGCAGGCCCCGGGGGGACTCTCCTCGCCGCTTGGGAGGACTCTAGAAGCGGAAAGACCTACGGAATCAGGGCACGACTCCTCGACTACACAGGTGCGCCTCTCAAGGATGAGATATCCTTCTCGAACGAGCTATTCGACCTGAAGTCGCCCTCGGTCTGCACCGTTGCGGGTGGCTTTGCTATGGTCTGGGAGAACTGGACCAATTCCACTGGCGTCGATATCGATGGCGTCATGCTGGACGGCGCGGCCGTGCCCCTCACCTCCCCTTTCACCATCTGTAATGCCCATGGAAACCAGAGCTCGCCCGCGGCCGCCGCTCTAGGTGATGGGAGGTGGATGGTGGTCTGGGAGGACACGAGAGGAGGGTGCGGGAGCGATATAAAGGCCCGAAGGCTGGAGGCCGATGGGAGCGCCGCTGGCCCAGAGGAGCCGATATGCACAGCTCCTGGCGACCAGCTCCGGCCCTCTATCTCCACAGATGAGTTGCTGGGTGCGGTAGTGGCGTGGGAGGACAGGCGCTCAGGCGGGGCGGACGTATACTTCAAGAGGCTCACCCTCACCTTCGAAACCATCGGTACGGAAGCGCTCGCCTCCGCGGAGAAATGGTCCGAGGAGTCGCCCGCGTGCCTCCTTCTCCCCTCAGGCAACATCACCATCGCGTGGTCCGACTGGAGGGCCGTGCCTCCCGAGCTGCACATGAAGCTCCTCGGCGAGCCGATTTACGCATACACTTCGGGGGAGCTAACTGGTCCCGAGATACCGTGCTTCGCTGCCACGTACGGGTCCGTCTGCCTTTGCATCACTCTCCCTCACGCTGGACGCTCACCCTTCAACACCACGGGCTTCGAACTTGATGTTCTGGACGGGCAAGAGGGGTATGTCCTTCAGAGCGGCCTGAAGACCGGCGACCATGTGATGGTCGACCCCGGCGTGCATGAATCGATACGCCTGCGCATCCGCCTGTGGACAAAGGACGGGAATATCACGCCCGTCCTCCACGCCTGGTCCCTCGGAACGAGCATCGACGAGACCTTCGACGTCCCAAACGGAGGCACATTTTCGGGCACGAGGGTCAGGGATGGAGAGCTCGAGCTAGAGGACGACGGTGTACTCAAAGCCCTAGGCGGGGACGTGGCAGTGAAGTCCGGTGAAACCGACAGCTACCAGGTGGCGGTGGCGAAGCTCCAGGACGGTAGCGGGGACTACGTGGCAGTCTGGCAGGAGGGGTCCGGCCCTTCGGCAGACATCATGGCCCGGAGGTTCTCGAGTTCAGGCGAGCCGGTGAGCGCCGAGATACCTGTATGCACAGCGCCGGGTCTTCAGGAGGAGCCGTCTGTGGCGGTTGACCTGAATGGAGTCATTATAGTCGTTTGGGCGGATAACCGGAGCGGCAGGGACAGGGACATCTATTGCCGCAGGTTCGACCCGTATGGAGTTCCGCTAGGGGTGGAGCTGCTGGTCTGCGGCACGGCCGGGGACCAGACGAGTCCTGAGGTGGCCACTGATCTTCAGAACAGCTTCGTCATCGTATGGACAGACCATAGCCAGGCCTACTCCAGCATTTACATCGCCAAGTACACCCCCGACTGTAAACTCCTCCATTCCGCCACGGAGGTCGCTTGGACACAGCATAACATCCTACAGCCCGCCCTCGCCACGGACGGCTATAACAGAATCATCGTTGCTTGGGCGGACTACAGGGCGGGCACGGGGGGGAACTACGACATCTATGCCGCAATACTGGACCCTGAATGCGAGCCCGTGCCTGGGGGCAGGGAAATCGCGGTCTGTACTCGGCCTGGGGCGCAGTTCAGTCCCGCACTCGCCGTGGACGGCACCGGAAGCTTTATAGTTGCCTATGCCGACGCGATGAACCCCCTAGACGCGAACGTCCTCGCCCGCAGGTTCGACAGGAGCGGGAGCCCAGTTACGGGCGAGCTGGTGATCTCAAGCCAGCCCGGGGACCAGGGCGAGCCTTCGGTCGTATTCGACGACGACGGGAACTTCATCGCGGTCTGGCATAGCCTCGGCGATGGGTTCGACGTTCTGGGCAGGCACTTCGGGCCGTCTGGAGCTCCGTTGGGGCCCGAATTCGTGGTCTGCAATGTGAAGAATGTCGAGGGGGAGCCGGCCGACCAAATGCACCCAGTGATCGCAGGCGGCCCTGAGAATGAATTTGTGGTTGCTTGGGTTGATAACAGACCCAAGTACGATATGGACATCTGGGCGAAGACCTACGGCTTCCCCGGCCACGTCACCAGCGGCACCTACCTGTCTCCCGCCTACGACCTAGTCCACACGCCCCTCTCGCTTGACAATGCGGGCTGGCAAGCATCTTTACCCCCAGGAACCTCGGTCTCGGTATCGATCCGGACAGGCCCGGACGGTTCCAGATGGTCTGACTGGGAACCCGTTCCTGCCTCATCAGGCCCTCTCTCTACCCCTCCCGCCCGCTTCGTTCAGTGGGCTCTGGTCCTCTCCACGGCGGAGAAGACGTTTACCCCGAGTGTGGAGTCTTTTTTCGTCCGCTACACCACGTATGCTACAAACGGTTCCCTCACTTCCCCCCCATTGAATCTCACGTTCTCCGTGGACGAAGTCGCCGTGAGCTGGAGAGCCTCGCTCAACGGTGGGGGGCTGGTAGTGGAGGCGAGCGTGGACGACGGCGCAACGTGGATGAGTAGCAACAACGGCGCTCCAGCATCCGTGAGGGGGCTGAGCCCCCGCCCCGTACTGCGTTACAGGGTCTTCATGTACAGCAACGGCTCATCGAGTCCGGTGCTCGAGGAAGTGAACATCTCTTGGTTACTCGAGAGCTGCCCTCTCGACCCCTGGCTCGATATCGGCGGGGACGGGTCGAGAGAGTGGAGCTTCGAGGGCAGGTTCAACCAGACCGTCAGGCTGAACAGGCTGGAGGATGTCCTCAATGGCCTTCTCGCGGCGTCGGGCGCGACCGGAACGGTGCTCCTGCCCGTCGTCCTTCATTCCTCGGCCGCGGGGCTCATCAAGGTCTTCGACCTTGTCATCAACCTGAACACCCCGCCAGAGATTCTGAGCTGGAGTCCGGAGGCGGGCGAGCTGGAGATTATAGAAGGGGAGAGGGTCAGCTTCTGGGTCGAGGCCCGCGACCGGGACGGAGACGCACTGAGCTACGTCTGGAGCGTGAACGGCCGGCCCTTGGGAAAGAGGGGGGACTTCCTCTTCACCACGGACTTCTCCTCCAGAGGAACCTATGAGATCAGGGCCGAGGTCTCGGACGGCCCCTCCGCCGTCAACCGCACCTGGACGGTGAGGGTTCTCAACCTGAATCGCCCGCCGGAGCTCAATTGGTTCCCGGAGGGGAGGGTGGTGATTAACGAGACCGAGAGCGCGACCTTCTGGGTAGTGGTTGCAGACCCTGACGGCGACAATATTTCGGTGGTCTGGCTTCTGGACGGTAGTGTCGTTTATTCCGGAGCCGTCTACGAATACTCGACCGGATACGAATCCTCCGGAGAACACAAGGTTTCTGTCCTTGTCTCCGACGGGGAGGCGGTGGTCGGACACAACTGGAGCGTGACGGTGTTGAACAGGAACAGGCCGCCCGGAATCGTCTCATGCATCCCGGAGCGCGCTGTGGAGGTGAGGTTGAGAAGAGGGGCCACCGCGAGCTTCAGCGTGGAGGCAGTGGATCCGGACGGGGATGAGCTGAGATTTGCGTGGAAAATTAATGGAAGGACAGTGCAGGGAGAGGATAGGCCGGTCTTCGTCTGCGGGAGGGGGCTGGAGCCCGGGGTCTACACGGTCTCTGTGGAGGTCTCGGATGGCCTCGCCTCTGTTTATGGTCATTGGAGCTTAAGGGTGGTTCCGGGCGGGGGCGCGGCCACGGGCGCGGGGGCGCCTGCCCTTCTTCTCGCTGCGGCGGGTGGATTGGCCCTCGTCGCCGTTGCTCTAGTCGCCCTCCTCCGCACCAGGCAGAGGCAACGAGGCCCTGACACCCGGCCGCGGCGTTCCGAGCGATGACACGGCCCGGACTAATGTGCCCTCTCGGGGTCCGCCCTATCCAGGACCTTCGGGAGCAACAATCTACATATCCTTTGATGCCCATCAAAGCCCTGTGGAGCAGCTCGGTGTGGTTGGGAAGCCAAATGTGGGCAAGTCGACCTTCTTCGCTGCAGCCACTCTCGCCCCTGCGCAGATAGCCAGCTACCCTTTCACAACCATCGAGCCCAACAGGGGCGTGGGTTTCGTCAGGGCCCGCTGCCCTCACTCAGACTTCGGAGTCCTCTGCAGTCCCAGGAACTCGAGGTGTGAGGGTGGAGTGAGGTTCGTCGCGGTGGAGATGATCGACGTCGCGGGTCTTGTCCCTGGGGCTCATCAAGGGAGGGGGATGGGCAACAAGTTCCTCGATGACCTCCGGCAGGCGAGCGCGCTGATTCACGTCGTTGACGCAAGTGGCTGCACAGACGCCGACGGCAACATCTGCCCTGGAGGCCGCGATCCCGTGGAGGATGTACGCTTTCTTGAGAGAGAGCTCGACCACTGGATAGTGGGCATTGTTGGGAAGGGGTTCGAGAAGCTCGCTAGGCGGGTCGAGAGCGAGGGGACGAAAATCGAGTCTGTTCTGGCGGAGAAACTCGCGGGCCTGGGAATGACGGAGGTGGGAATCAAGCTCGCCCTTAAGCGTGCCCCGATACCCGAGAGACCCGCTCAGTGGACGACGGAGGACCTCCTCGCCCTCGCGGCGGAGCTTAGAAGGCAGAGCAAGCCGATGATAATAGCGGCCAACAAGGCCGACGTGGCGCCCCCAGAGAATCTGAAGCGGTTGATGGAGCTCCCGGACCACCTCGTTGTGCCGACTGCGGCGGAATATGAACTGGGACTCCGCAGGGCGGCGAAGGCGGGCTTAATACAATATACACCAGGCGCGCGCGAGTTCTCCATTCTCGAGCCCTCCAAACTCACTCCCGCCCAGAAAAAGGGTCTGGAGAGGGTTCAGGAGTTTCTCTCCGGGAGCGAGCACGGGACCGGAGTCCAGAAATGCGTGGAGGAGGCCTTCTTCAGGCTACTGGACATGATAGTGGTCTATCCCGTGGAGGACGAGGGGAAGCTCACGGACAAGGACGGGCGAGTCCTACCAGACGCCTTCTTGATGAAGCGCGGCAGCACCGCTAGGGACCTGGCCTTCAAGGTCCACACAGAGCTCGGAAAGAAATTCATAAGGGCCATCAACGCCCGGACAAGGCGAGTCGTAGGGGCAGACTACACCCTCCAGGATGGCGATGTGATAAAAATAGTGGCTGGGACCTAGCACAGCTCCGCGCCACGCCCGGAAATTTACCTTAGCGAAAGGGGCAGCGCGCGCTGGGCCGAGACCGAGAGGAAGCCTCGCCCCACGAGCAAAGGTGCCGGGGCGTTGAGAACTGGCTACTCTCTCTCGGCGGCCAGCTGCTCCCTCGCAGCCTGTATTGCCGCCTGAACGCGCTTGTCATCTGTCCGCCAGACCCTTCTTTCGAAAGCCCTTTCCCTGACCAGCTTTAGGAACCTCTCGCTGAACTCGCGGAAGTAGGAGCCGTAGATATGGTAGGAGTCGCTGATATCCACGTACCTCCCGACCGCAACCCCGCAGCCCATCCTCCTCCCGAGCTCCTCCGCGAGCCAACGCTGCAGGTCGGTCAGGGCGTAGATGTTCATGAAGGCGGCCTTGTAGGCGTCGCGCGAGCGCCAGTGTGTGTTCATGTTCAAGAAATATTTCACCCTATCATCCATGGAGGAGGGCGGAGAGGGCCCCGCGGGCACTAGCCTGCACCAGAGCCTCTGGAGGCATGGTGGGTCGTCTGTCGAGGGGTCGGCTGTCGGGATCCATGTGATCGCCTGTGCCCGGCGCGAGTGGGGTGATTCCGAGAGCTTTCGGACGATGTACTCGAGCTGATTGACGGGCCTGAATGGGCTCCTCACGGTCGAACTAGACAGATCCTCCACCGGGGCATAGGCGCAGAGCCTCTGGTGGTATGTGTAGGTCCACTTGCCCTCCTCGGGCTTTATCCAGTGGTCATGGACGCCATAGAGTACCTCCTGCCTATACTTCTCGAGGTCCTCGATGCCGCCCGGAAACGCCAGGTGGATGCGGGGCTCGGCCATCGGGTCCTCAACAACGATGATCATCGTGGCGTCTCGGCTGGGCTCGTCGCCCTCCCTGTCATACTCGGTCCTCATCCTCGCGCCCCTCTCCCAGAGCAGAAGGACGCTCCTCTCCCACGCCTCAGGGACGGTCCTCCCCCTCGCCTGGAGGACCGGGATCTCTCCCTCCCTCGCACGGAATTCCTCGTCGCCTCCCTCCATCCTCCACCCTCACCCCGAAGGTATTCCAGACAACATATGTCCCATCCAACCTCTCCCTTTTTGTTCTCTTCCACGCGGGTCCCGCGACCCCACCCCCTGCATCATCCCTTCTTGCAGTAGCGGTCCTCCCCCCCTATTTTCCGACAAGTTCCCTCGCCTTGTCCACGGCAAGTGCAGCATCTGGCGCGTAGCCGTCCGCGCCCGCCTTCTCCGCGAAGGCCTGAGTCACCGGAGCCCCACCGACCATCACCTTGACTCTGTTTCTTAGACCAGCTGCTTCTAGGGCCCGTATCGCTTCGGGTATTCTTGGAAGGGTTGTGGTCAGGAGCGTGGACATTGCGAGGATGTCCGCACCCTCCTTTTTCACCACCTCCACAATTCTTTCAGGAGGCACATCCGTGCCTAGGTCGATGACCCTGAACCCGGCGCCCTCGAGCATCATCGCAACCAAGTTCTTGCCGATGTCGTGGACATCGCCCTTCACAGTGCATATCACGACCGTGCCCTTCCCCGCTTCTTCCGATTTTGTGAGCAGGGGGCGCACGATTCCGAGTCCAGCGTGCATTGCGCGCGCTGACATCATCACCTCGGGTATAAAGAACTCGCCCTCCTTGAACCTCTCGCCGACTGTGTTCATTCCAGCGATGAGGCCTTCGTTGACGATTCTCGATGGTGCGAGACCCCGCGCCAGCAGTGCGCGGACCAGTTCCGTGACCCTCTCCGCGTCACCCTCGATGACGGCGCCGGCGAGTTCCTGGAGGTCCATCGCCCCATAATGTGGGAGGGGGCTATTAAACTTGAGCGGGGGTTTTCTATTAAAAGGGTGGGGAATTCGACCGCGCCTCTCCCCGCCCAGACACGGGCTCTAAACACCGCGGCCCCAATTGAGGCGGTGGAGCTCCCGCGTCCCCAGTCCCCCGAGCGCCCCTGTCGCAATTTCTGGTGAGAGCGAGACGAAACGTTGGTCAATCCGCTTTAGACTAGACTAGCATGCCCTTCTCCTCCTCTTCCACAGCATCAGCGCGACTAGAGCCACGATAATAAGCACGGCGGAGAGAGCTGCTGCGAAGGGGAGGAAACCCCTGCCCTCCCCCTCCCCCTTTTCCCTCACCTCAAGGGTCCGGGAGAGGGAGTTGTTCGCCTCGTCCAGCTCCGCGATTCTCTTGTCGGGGTCGGCCTCGGCCCTGATTTCGTGGCTTCCCCTGATGGCCGTCCAGGAGATTCTCACCTCGCTCTGGTTCCCGGGCCCGAGCTCTCCGACGCTCTTTGTCCCTATTTTGACCGTGCCCCTGAAGAAAGCGACGCTCACATTGTCGGCGGCGTCGGTGCCGGAGTTGCGGACGAGCGCGACTAGCTCGACCGCCTTCCCTTCCGTCGCGTTTTCCGGAGAGAAGACCAGGCTCGCGATTGTGAGGTCGGGCATTATCACGGTAAGGGTGTCTGTGTCGGTTCCTCTCTGGGTCCCAGAGCTCGCGGTGGTCTCCACAGCATAGCTTCCTCCTGCCTCAGGCGCGGTCAAGTTCACGCTGAAAGCGCCCTCGGCGTTCGTTGTGGTTGTACCCGTCGGACCCTGGGGCTTAACAGTCACGGTCACAGAGGCGCCCGTCACTGGTGCGTTCACGATTTTCACCGTCCCGTTGACGTAGAAGAGCTGCGAGGGTCTGCAGCGCTCAGGCTCGAGCCGGGCCGAGACCGTCAGCGACCCCCCGGGCATCGAGACAGTGAGTGTCCTAGAGGCCTCGTTGTTGGCGCTGTTCGCATCCAGCGAGCACTCAAGGACCACCCGAACGGTGTATGTCTTGGGGACGGCAGCGAGCCAGGTCGTCGAGGCGGTGGCGGTTCCGTTGGGCTCGATGTTCGCAATCATCTTGTCGGGGGGATATGGTATGGTGTCGATATAGAACTTCACAGTCACCACCCCCGAGTCGATGTCCCCGAGATTGTGGGCTGTCACATTGATATAGACAACCTCCCCGGTCTGCGGGTAGTCGTTGGAAAAGACGATGTCCTGGGGGGATATTGAGACGTCGGGCTGGTGGGGGCGGGCTGTGAGGGCGGGCGGAAGAAGGGCCAGCGCTACCAGGGCGGCCGCGGTCGTCATGCGCGAGAGGTTACACAGGACTACCACCGGTTCCATGTTATCGCGCCGGGCGATAATAATACTTGTGCAGACAGGGGCTTTTTGGCACGGGCAGGGAATAGAATCGCCCTATCTGTGCGCGAAATACCCCACGAGCCTCCCCAGCTCATTATCGAACCTATCCAGCCTGACGTAACCGAACCTTTCGAACTGGACCAACTTGCCAACCGCCTCGCGGGCCCCAGCCTCCGCCACGCCGCGCCTCCAGCTCCCGTCCTCCATCTGGACCTCGCAGGGAACCGCACTCAGCGCGGCCCAGTGTATAATTCTCGCCCCCTCTTTCAGAATTCCTAGGTCGTCACCGATGTACCGAGCCTCAAACCTGTCCCGGAGCTCGATGTTGCAGAGGTCCTTCAGGCGGAGCCGGGTGCCGGGCTGAAGGGCCTCGACGTCCTCCCTGCACACGAGGACAACCTGCCCACTCAGCGCCTCCGGCAGCTCCGGCCTCGCCGAGAGAAAACTCTCCACCGAGCTTGCTGAGGGCGCCTCGCTCAGCGCCACCCTCCTTAGCCCCCTCTCCGGATGCCCCGGATGCACGGGCGCGTGGCCCTCGAGGGGCGGAGCGCCGGTTATCCACAGCGGCACCGGGTCCCAGACGAAGAAGAACCTGTCCGCCGATTCGTCGACGAGCTGACGGTTGATGGCTTGGAGGTTCTGCCAAGAAAACTGGATGTCGACGTCCTTCGTCCCGACCTCCAGCCAGTACCTTCTGATGGCCTCAGGACGAATTCCTCTCTTCGCAAGTGCTCTGACGGTGCCGAGTCTGACATCATCCCAGCCGGTGTAGATGCCGGCCCTCACGCCCCTCTCGATTTCCGACTTGCTCAGAACAGTGTCCTCGATGCTTATCCGTCCATAGTGGATGTACTCGGGCATCTCCCAGCCGAAGTACCGGAAGATGTAGGCCTGGCGCAGAGTGTTCTTCTGATGGTCCTTGCCCCTGAGCACGTGGGTGAGCCCGAGGGTTCTGTCGTCAATAGCGACGCTGAAGTTCATCAGGGGGTAGACGCAGTATCTGTCGCCAGTGCGCGGGTGTGGGGTATCCACCACCCTCATCCCGACGAAGTCCCTGATGGCGGGGTCCGGGTGGGAGATATCGGTCTTTACCACCAGCGACGCCTTCTCGGCCCTGAAGTGACGGTCGAGCATCAGCTCCCAGAGGTGGAGGTTGGTCTCGCTCGGGGCGTCCCTGTGGGGGCAGGGCCTCGAGGCCTCCTTCAGCCTCCTCCACTCGTCCGGTTCGCAGAGGCAGACATAGGCCGCGCCCATCTCGAGCAATCTGCGCGCGTGCTCATAATATATCTCGAAGCGGTCGCTCTGAATCACCTTTTTCGTGATACGCACGCCCAGCCATTCTAGGTCCTCCGGAATCATGTCGTAGGCTTCTGGCATCACCCTGTCCGGGTCCGTGTCTTCGATGCGCAGGATGAGCTCCCCGCCGTACATGCGGGCATACTCGTCATTCAGTATCGCGGCCCGCGTGTGGCCAATGTGCAGCGGGCCGGAGGGGCCTGGCGCGAAGCGCATCACGACGTTCCCCCTCACATTCTCGAGCGGAGGTAGCCCCCTCTCCGGCCGCCTCCCGGCCCTCTCGCCCCCTTTTCCTACCGCCGCCTCCCGACCCTCTTCCGGAAACTCCCTCGCCAAAGCCTCTCTCTGAGCTTCGGTGCTCAGGCTGTTAACCTCCGCCACGACCTCTCTGACCAGAGGGGCCAGCTCCCTCGCGCGCGGTCTTAGCTCCGGCCTCTCCGACAGAAGTTTTGAGAGCACAGCCTTCTCACTCGCCCGCCCAGAATAGCGCGTGGCGTTTAGGAAGGCGATTCTGCGAGCGAGTCTGCGGTTTTCTTCGTCATTCATGGATAGAGCCAGCGATAAAGCGGCCTGCGGATATTTATTGATTATTCCGCTATTTATAAGGAGCGGACTACTTGAACGAGGATTCTCCTATGACCTTCGTCGTCTGGAAGACGCCGTCGCTGAAGAGGAGGGTGAAGTAGTTGGGGCTGTGGTTACAGCTCCTCAACTTGACGGCCCTTATCCTCCTCTGGATGTTCACGTCGTCCACCTTCTCCATCTTCAGATGGATGATGCCGTCGGATAGGAAGTCCTCGTCGTGCTTGGCGTAGGATTTGGAGTCTGCGGAGATTTCTGATATCAGGAAGGTGGTAATGCCGAGTTCCCTCAGCCACTCGAAGAACTGGAAGAGCTCGGTCCTCGGCTCCTTGAATTGCGCCAGCAGCTCAAGCACCGGCAGGGAGTCGATGACCAGGAGTGAGTAGTCGGTGCTGTTCTTCAGGTTTTCTGCGTACATCTTGAAGACGTGCATCCAGGTCTGGTCGCCAAGCATCTTCAGGTTTTTGCGGATGAGCCCGAGGTCTAAGAGATGGACATAGTCCTCCACCGCGGCGAGGTCCATCCCCAGCCCCTCCATATGGTCCAGCAGAGAGCTCCGGCTCTGCTCCAACGAGATGTACAGGCCCTTGATCTTCTCATTCTTGGCGTTGTTGTAGAGGATGCTGAAGGCCACGGAGGACTTCATCGTCCCGGGCTCTCCGACAATGAGAACAACGCTGCACTCCGGAATTCCACCGTCGAGCTGCTCGTCGAACCCCCTGATGTAGGTCTTTATCTTATTTCGGGCAGTCATCCCAACCAACCCCTGTGTGCCCTCAGAATACCATTTCCCCCATATATAAGTTAGCGTAAACGCTATATGTCAAATAGGACCGTCACCGTGGGGGGATCCTCCCGGACCTCCAGCATGTGGCGCGTGACAGCTTTTATTTCGGTCTTATATGCGTGTCGGGATGGGTCGGCCGGCTCCCCGAACGCTCGGGCCTCGAGCGTTACCCCCTTTTCCCCACCAGAAAGCTCCACGCTGAACTCCGAGAAAAGAACGCCGTTGATTTGGGATAGCGTGAGGAGCCTTGAGAGCCACTCGTGCAGAAGCCCCTTCAGATCCTCTGCGGTAGCTTCGACGGTGAACTCCTGGACGGGCGCCACATCCTCGGGGTTAGTGATGATGCTGAACATCCCCAGGGCTGCGTTCTCGAAGGCTTCGTGTAAGGTTGTCCCGTAGGCCCGGACCCCGACGTCCGCTGTGTGCTCGAGGAGCTCGAACCTCGCCCGTGGCCGCGCACCCCTCCTCCGAGGCGGCTCCATGACGCTCTCGTGCTTTTTCAGAAGCTCAAGAATTCGCCTCCCCTCGGCGGTCTCGGCGCCCCTCCCTTGTCGCGCGTGTGGTGCGGGACCGGCACCCCTTCCTTCCCCGTCTTCCTCGGCTCCCCATTTCTCGCCGCCGTCAGGGCCCCCGTTCGTCCCGAGTGAGCCGAGGTTCCCCTCCTCCGCCCAATCCGCACCCCCATCCAAACCTTTCTCGGCGTTCAGTTCTTCCTCATCCTTATCCCCATCCCTCTCCTCCTCTCTCGCCCTCTTCCTCCGGGACCGCACTCGCCGTCTCTCGGTCATCAGACCGCGTTTGAATTCATTTTCGGACTTAAATCTTATCCGCTCAGCAAATATTAAGAAACCCCTCTGCGTTATCCTCAGTGAAGGGGAAGGCGATGGGTGAGGAGGAGTCTGCCGGGGAAAGGAAGGGCTACTTCGCCCGGAGGAGGGAGAGGCGCTTGGCTAAAGAAGAGGCGAAGCTCGCCGCCGGCGCCAGCGCTCCTGCCGCGCCCCCATCCACCCCCTCATCCCCTCCGCCCCCTGTGGTGCCCGAGACCCGCGTGAGCCTTGAGCTGATGAGGGAAATCGAGCGAAGAATCGACAGAATGGGCGACGTTGAGCGGAGGAGGAGCCTTCTCGAGAGATACGAGGCGAAATACAGCGAGAAGCTGGAGGTCCCCAGCATTTTCCCGCCAGTCGAGGTCGTGGAGGAGAGGCCCGCCGCGGGGAAGGGGGCAGTGGCGCCCAGCGCACCGCCCTCAGTGGCGTCCCCCTCTTCAGCGCCCCCGCCCCCCGCGGAAGCTGCGACGGCGCCACCTCCCCAGCCATCTGCTCCTTCGACACCCGGCGCGCCCGAAAGAGCGCCCCCGGCCCCCGCGCCCCCTCCCACCCCAGCACCCGCCACAATCTCCCTCGGCGAGCCCGCTGGGCCCGCTCCCCAGAAGCCGAAGAAGCCAAGCCCGATCAACCTCAGGAGCTTCTGGAAGTACCTGTGGGACCCCCGGAAGTTCCCCATGCGCGCTCTGGCGAAATACTATTCGCCGGAGAAAAAGGGGGTCGTTCTGGCCGCGACGGTCGTCGATATCCTGATCTGGATTCTGCTCGCCCTGCCCAGATTCATCTTACTTATCTGGCTGGGCTTAATTATTGATTTCGTTAAAAAGAAAAGATCCGCCCGGGGAGCGGCTCCACAATCCCCTGTGGCCACGGATTGAGCGCTCGCCCGATTCTTCCCCGCCCGGCTTTTTCGAATCAAAAGACGCGCCCGCTGGCAGGCCAGCCCCGCTTCTTCCATTGCTCCATCCCTTCAATGCTCCATTCTTCCATTACCCCGCCCACCCACCGCTACGCGCATCCACAGGCCGGCTCCTCCATCGCCCCGGGGTTCCTCCCGGAGCATTATCATCATATTCTCCTCCCCCCACGCCTGAGCCAGTCCCGGCCAATTCTGGAGACAGTGGCCGCGACCTCGGTGAAGCTCGCGGACCTCCCCGACGCGGCCGCCCTCCCCTTCCTGACGCTCTCGATGAGTCCATCAGCGCCGCCCGGGTCGGAGTCGAGGACGATAAAGCACCTACCTAGCTCATAGTAGCGGTGGCAGTCGCTCCCCGCGCTGGCGCCGAGACCGAGCTCCTCGCGGAGCCTCAGCGAGCGCAGGTTCTTGCGCCTTGGGGAGCGGCCGTTGAGCACCTCGATCGCCTCGAAGCGCGCGGAGCGCACTGCCTTCTCGCCAAGTCCGGTGAAGCTCCTGAAAGGGTGGGCCGCTATGGGCATCCCTCCTGCGGACAGAATGGCCTCGACCGTCTCCTCCACGCCCATTCCCTCAGGCACCCTCTCCCTTAGCCCGAGACCTATTATATGGCCCCCCGCGCTCGAAACCTCGATGCCAGGAACGACCAGAAAGCCACGAAGGCCGCGCGCCTCCTCCTCGGCCTCAGCGATGCCCTCCATGGAGTTGTGGTCTGTCAGGGCGATACCGCTGAGGCTAGCCCGCGCTGCCAGCCTGACGAGCTCGGCGGGTCTTACATGACCGTCTGGAGATGATGTGGAGTGCACATGGAGATCATAGCGCCATGAGCGGGGGACCATCGCTCCTCCCCTTACCTGACTCTCGCGCCGCTCGAAATCGATCTCTCAGAGGTCAGGAGGACCCCCTTCTCCGTGACCAGAATCGCCGGAGGGGAGACCATCAGAACCGCTACGCACATGCCCACCCCCAGCCCCTTCGGAGCCCCGACCTCCACAATCCTTCCACCGACCTCTACTTCCGCCCTCCACCCGGCCATCTGCTCCGGTCCCGCCTCCCCCCTCACACCTTTTGTACCTCCCCCCACACCCTCTCCCTCCGCCACCCCTCCTGTCTCCCCCTCTGCGCTCCCCCCATCCCCCGCCCCCCGGACCGACAGAACCGTCCCGGCGCGCATATCGATTCTGCCGAACTCCTTTATGCTCATTGACTTCGCTGGGGTTCCGGGAGGCCTGCCGAGCGCCAGAACCCTCTCGCCGGGCGCCGCGTCGCCCGCGGGAACGACGAGAGCGATTCTCTTTCCACCCTCCTCGTCGAAGGCGAGAATCATCCCATTGGACTCGACCCCTCTGAGCCTCGCGGGCTCCAGGTTTGTGACGACGACCACGCTCCTCCCGGCGAGCTCGCTCTCTCTATAATGCTGCCTCATTCCGGCGACGAGCTGTCTTGTCTCGGTTCCAATGTCCACCTTGCAGATATAGAGCCTGTCCGCCGATGGGTGGGCCGCGACCTCCAGAACCTTCCCCACCCTCAGCGAGGCCCGGTCGAACCACCTACCGCTCTCCAGCGCGGCCTCAGGGGAAGCGGGCTCCCCAGCCTCCGCTCCGCACACCACACCTCCTCCCTCTGCTCCCTTCACCCCCGACCCCTCTTTCTCTCCCTTCACCAAACTCTCTCCTCCAGCTCCCTTCTTTCCCATCCCCTCCCCCGCTCCCTTCATCGCGCTTTCTCCTTCCGCTCTATTCGCTCCCGCCCCCCCTCCCTTAATCACACTCCCTCCTCCAGCTCCTTTCGTTCCCGTCACCACCCCAGCTACCGCTCCTCCGGACCCCTGACTCGCCCCATCACCACCCTCCGCCGACCCCGCCGGGGCGCGCGCCGGAGCCCCAAGAACCTCGTCCAGCTCGAGCTTCCTGAAGAGCGGCTCCGGTTTCGGGAGCCTCCGGCCCTCCGGGAGCTCGCCCTTTCCATCCTCCCAGCGCGCGGCCTCGATGTCCCCCTCCTCCCCGAGCATCGCCCAGAGCCTTCTCGCCGTGAACGGGAGGAATGGCTCCATCAGGACGCAGAGCGCCTTTGTGAGCCTCAGGCAGTTGTGGAGCGCGCCGCCGCACTTAGTCTTGTCCTCGCGAATCAGTTTCCAGGGGGCCCTCGTGTCGATGTACCTGTTGCCGAACTGGGCGAGGTTCATTATCGCCTTCAGGGCGCTCTTGAACTCGCAGGCCTCGAGGTGCCTCTCCACGGCATGATAGGCGGCCTCGACCTCCCTGAAGAGCTCCCTGTCGAGCTCCTCCTCCGCCGCCTGCTCCGGGACCCTCTGGAAGTGCTTGAATGTGAAGGTCAGGACGCGGTTGATGAAGTTGCCCAGCGTGCCGACGAGCTCGTCGTTGTTCTTGCGCACGAACTCTTCCCAGCTGAAGTCGGTGTCGTGGAGCTCGGGCATATTGATTGTAAGGTAGTAGCGCATCGGGTCGGGGTCGAAGCGCGCCAGATAGGCGGGGAGCTCTATGCCCACGCCCCGGCTCTTCGAGAACTTCTCGCCACCGAAGGAAAGGAACTCGTTGGCCGGGACGTCGTAAGGGAGGTTCAGGCCTCCGTAGCCGATTAGAATTCCGGGCCACACGATCGTGTGGAAGGGAACATTGTCCTTCCCGATGAAGTAGTAGTGCCTAGCCGCTGGGTCCTGCCAGAACTCCCTCCACTCCTCCGGCCTCCCCCTCCTCCTCGCCCACTCCTTCGACGCCGAGAGGTAGCCTATGACCGCCTCGAACCACACATAGATTCTCTTGCTCTCATAGCCCGGGAGGGGAATCTCGACGCCCCAGCTCAGGTCCCTCGTGATCGCCCTGTCCCTGAGGCCCTCCCGGAGCCAGTTCCGTGTGAAGTTGATGGTGTTGGGCCTCCAGTGGGTCCTGTCGCGCAGGTAGTCCTCGAGCGCGGGTTGGAGGGCGCTGAGCCTGAGGAAGAAGTGCTCGGTGCGCCTCGCCTCCGGCGCGGAGCCGCAGAGCCTGCACCTCGGCTCGACGAGCTCCGTCGGGTCGAGGGTCCGGCCGCAGGCCTCGCACTGGTCGCCGCGCGCGCCGTCTGCGCCGCAGCGCGGGCACACGCCCTCGACGTACCTGTCGGGCAGGAAGCGGTTGCATCTGGCGCAGTGCAGCGCCTCGACCTCCTTTTTGTAAATATAGCCCTTCTCCAGAAGGGTCCGGAATATGTCCCAGACGACCTCCTTGTGGCCCCGGTCCGAAGTCCTGAAGAAGAGGTCGAATTTTATCCCAAATTTCTCCAGGGTGTCAACGTGCTCCTTGTGATAGGCCTCCGCCACCTCCGCCGGCGTCTGCCCCCGCCTCTCCGCCGTCACCGTAATAGGCGTCCCGTGCTCGTCCGAGCCGGAGACCATCAGGACCCTCCTGCCCCTGAGCCTGTTGTATCTGGCGAATATGTCGGCGGGTAGGAGGGAGCCCGCGGCGTGGCCCAGATGGAGGGAGCCGTTGGCGTAGGGCCAGCCAACGCCGATCAGGATTTTCTCGGGCGCCATCGCCACCGGCGGTGCAACTGTCAGGGGGGAGATAGTTTTATCGCTCCACCATACTGGGGACCCGGGGGCTCATCCCCCGTCCGGAAGGGGTTCCTGAAAGGGCTCCCTCGCGAGGCGCGAGCTGAAATGCCTGTTGTTAAAATAAGAGCGGACCGGAGCTGATTTCCTCGGCCCGGAGAGAATATTTAAATTTTGGCCCAAAAAAAAAA
>JAWCLH010000026.1 GCA_038851035.1 Thermoplasmata archaeon | reverse complement strand
ATGTCACGTGGTCGCCCCACTTCTCGTCAATGTCCGAGGCTTTTGCTTTGTACCTGAACTCCGTGTCCTGCGCGACGCTCTGGTCCTTAATAGGCTCGATGACAGGATAATCGTTCACATTCTTCACTGTCAGTTTGAAGCGCGTGCTGTCCTTGCAACCCCGCGGGTCAGAGACGGTGATGTTGACGGTGTAGTTCCCGACGTCGTCATTTGTCGGTGTGAAGTTGATTTCGGCGCTCTGCTCGCCGCGCGGTATAATGTCAAACAGCGGGCAGTCCTCGCTCCAGTTGAGCCTGTCGCCGTCAGCGTCCTCTGCGAAGATGAGCAGCTTGAAGTTCTTTCCCTGGCTCGCGACCTGGTCCATTATCGGACTCAAGACCGGGTAGCGGTTGACGTAAAGCTCCCGGGATGCGAGGGGAGACCCCATCTGCGCGACCCAGACGGTGTGCGGACCGCCTGTGGGGTACCAGAGATATGAAAACACTCTTTCTCCGGACGGAGGGAGGGTCAACCTCTCAGAATGAATCAGGCTCGAGGTCTGGAAGTCGGCGCCATCGTGGAACGAGACGGGGATTTCGAGGCTGAGAGGCGCCGGGTTCTCAAACGTCGCGTTCAGCCACACACAATCGCCCTCGTCAATCACGCCGGAAGAAACTGTGAATGACAGGAACCTGATCGCGTTCTCCTCGTCCCCGATTCGGACCTCCGGCTCCGGCTGGGCGTATTTTCTGATTATCATGAGATCCTGATAGCCCGCCCCTTTTGCATAATTCTGGGCTGTGAATTGTATGTCGGTCAGGGGGGTCAGGGTGTCGGAATAGGGCCCGTAGGTCCCCCCCTCCCAGGAGAACCAGGCCTGATTTGCGGTGTGGATAATCTTCAGATGGTACCATTTGTTCAGGTCAAAATCCATGCTGCCCAGACCGGTATATAATGTGCCGCCAAAGAAGCACTCTGGTTTGTACCTGCCCCCATCGTCCCTCCGGTGGAGAATCTCCCAGCTCCCTCCGCCGACCGGCTTGTGCGCCATGTATGCTGAGGTGTCCATGGCCATTACCTCGAAGACATAGGGGACCGAGACCGGCGGGTTTATGCTCTTCTTGACCCTGAGGTCCGCGGACCCCGCGTCGACGAAGTGGGAGTAGGAGCCCTGATAGGGGGCTGTGCTGTCAGCCTTGTTGATTCCGTCGCCGTTGGTGATTACCCAGTCTGAGACGTCCCCGTCTTCGAAATCGTCAAAGAACTCGAAGGTGGCCTCGCCGCTCGAGTTGGAGGAAGCGGCTGGGTTCCCGTAGTACATGTATATGGTCGTTTCGGAGGCTCTGGGAATTTTGTCCACCCTGACAGTGAAATTTGCCCCTATTCCGTCCACCTTTTTCTCCAAATAGTAAGGAAGCTCTATGTGCTGGTCTGAGGAGGAATCGTAGCGGACGAAGCGCAGGTCCGAGAAGTCGCTCTTCATGTCGCTGTCGTAAGTGACTTTGATAAGTACCTGGTACTTTGAGAGCTCCTGAGAGCCCGCGGTGTTGCTAATCGTGACGGGTCTGCGGAACAGCCACTGGAGGTTCCACCAAGGTGTGAACTCGCGGGCTCCAGCGCCGCTCCCTTCTCCCAATTCTTCTAATGTCCACGCCGCGCTGGCGAGCCCGGCGATTAAGAGATTTGTTATCAGCAGTGCTGCGAAAGAGTTTCCTCTATTCAATGAATTCATACCCAATCACCTCCGCTCAGCCTCCGCTCGCTATCAGTCGTTAATGAATCGATTTGGCCATTAAAATAATTTTGCACGATTAGAAGCTCAGACGTAAGCGCCCCCATTTCCAATGAAAACGATAGCCCAATTAGCGGGCCTTCAGAACCTACACAACATAATAGGCCGCCTCAACCGTATCTTATAAGAACCATCCGCCGTAAATTTCCCGATTCGCCCCACGCTCCCGCTGGACCTATCCTCTTGCCTGAGTATGAGAAAACGTTTAACGAGAATGCCCAGAACTGTCTCCAGCCTCAGAACGGGCTCTCCTGTGTCCAGTGCGACAAGCACCTTCGCCATGTTCCGCGCCCACCTCGGGACATTGGTCAGCCGCCCCAGCTCTTCCATGGTCTTACATAGTCAGCTAAAACATCCGGCGTTTTCGTAGGTATTTCGAAGTCACGCTCTCGAGTTCTGTATGCGACTTCAATCCCCCATTGGCCGGCCGGCTGGCCCCCAGATTCGCACTGAAACGCTTCAAAGAGTCCATCTCGTAGAGCCCTCCAATCCGGGAATGAAAATCGGGTGAGGGGAAGTAGTGGATAATGGTCCTGAGTTTGTAGGCCGCGTTCTCACTATCCATCTTCTCGACCGACGCGAGCGCGATGACACGAGCGAGCTCCCAATCGCTGTAGTGGGCATCCGGTCCTTTCGGAAAACTTACTTCCCGGAACAGCTCATTGATATGGTTATATGGCCCCCTGACACTGGGTAGAGACGGCTCTACGGCCGGTTTTCATCAACATCCGCATAGCCGGGGCTAAAAAATAGGGTTCTATTTAATAATCCCGGATGGGCCGACAAATGCCAGCTCAAGCTATCTGGGTCTCGCATTGGAGCTCTCCGGCACTCACCTTCATCTTTCCGGCCGCTCAGCCCCACGAAGCCGGTCGGAGGCGCGCACTCGCCCGATGAGATTGGTGGCCGAGGCGAGCGCAGCCAGCGCCGCGAGCGTGCCCAGCCCTGGTAGGAGCCCCCCGGCCTTCCTGACTCTGAGCTCCCCCTCCGCAACATTATTGGTGGATGAGAGCTCCTTGTCGTCGGTCATGGCCTGTGCATAGAGTTGGTGGTGGCCGGGGCCGGGTCTCAAGGTGGTGCTTAAAGTCTGGGACTCCCCGGGCCCGAGATAATCAATGAACCACTCCCTGACCACCCTACCGTTATCGTAGAGACGGACCGAAATTCCACGCGCCGCCGCGCCCCCAGTATTCCTCAGGGTCAGGCGAACGCTCGAGTAGTCTCCTTCGTCAATCAGCCGAGGCTCGACGAAGAGGCCAGCGAGCTCGAGGTCGGGAAGCAGAATCTCGACCTCCACGGCGGCCATATCACTCGTTCCTCCCGAGCCCGAGACGGTGAAGAACACCGTCTGCCGGCCCTCCGCAGTTTCCGGGCTGAGCTCTAGCTCAACCGTGAGCTCAGCCTCCGCGCGGGGACCGAGCGACACGACCGCGTCGTGCAGTGCTCTCCAGCCCGCCGGACAGCTGGAGTAGACGACGAATTCGTCGGCGCCGTTCCCGGTGTTCCTGAGAAAGAGCGTGAGGCGAAGTGTGTCTCCGGGTCTCGCAGCCATCTTGGCAGTCCCGGTGATTACGGTGACGCCGTAAACGCGCTCCACGACAACCTCGAGCGAAATGGAGGCCGAGGCGCTCGCTGAGGATGCAGAGAGGGTGACCCTAAGCGCCTCGCCTGCCGTGGAATTCTCTGGGACTAAGACGAGGACCTCGATCGACTCTGAAGCCCAGGGAGCGAGAGAGACTGCCGTGGGGGAGAGGGATGCGATGTCGGCGGATTTGCCGGAGATTCGGAGGCGAACCTGTTCCTCACCGTTGCCCGTGTTGCTCAGGTTCACTAGGAACCTTGCTATCCCGCCCGGGAGCGCCCGAACCCCGGCGGCCCCACACGAGAGCTCGAGACCATGCTCCTGAATAACCTCAACCTCAATCATGATGCTCGCGGAGACCCGCGGGCTCGCCCTTGAGGACGCCTGGACCCGGATTTGAAGCACCCTCCCCGCCTCGAGCTTTCCCGTGACCGCGACCGCGAGCGGGACCGAGCCCATTCCAAAGACGGGGAGCTGAATCGAGCGCCGCCCGAGCGAGACCGCGAGTTCGGCAGGAGCGTCCACGAGAAGGTCGTACGTGTCGGCTCTGCTTCCCGCGTTCGCAACGGTGATGTTGAACCGGGCAGTGTTTGACGAAGAGACAGAGGAGCGCGCGGGGACCGCTCCGAGCCCCACTTCATAGATGGCCCCCGATGCGACGACGGTGAAGTCGTCCAGCCACCAGCCGCGGCCGGGAAGGAGGGCACTCGAGCGGAGTGTGAACCTGAGCTTTACCGGTCCTCCCGTAAAGCCACCGAGGTCGAACACGTGAAGGCCCCAAGCCTGCTCCATCCCTCGGATCTCTTTGATGGTCGTCCAGCTCGCCCCGAGGTTCGAGCTCACCTCAACGCGGCCGGTATCCGACACGATTTCGTATGGAAGGCCGTGGGTGAGGTCGTATCTCATATAGACCGCCAGCGCGGCCGAGCCCACGCCCGTGAGGTCTATCAGGGGAGATTCCAGAAAGAACTCAATGGGTCCCGCGCTCCGGGCGTACCGGCCCGTCCTGTTGAAGCCGCACCACCAGCTGTGCGAGGGAGAGTGGGCATCGCCGTGCGGTTCCCCGGCGCTAACTATGTGCCAGAGGCCAGGGAGCGCTGGGACGCTGCACCCCACCCTCCACCCTCCCACGCCCGACTCGACGTCATCGAAAAAGAGCCTCTCTATGACTCTGAGAGGGCCGCTCCTCCAGTCGTTCTCGGGAATTGAGTCGCCGGCGCAGGCAGCAAGGACTGTCACAAAGTAGAAGCCCGTCTCCGCAGGCGTCCAGTCCCATGCCAGCTCCCTCCATACCCCCGGGTTCAGATAGTCAATCTTCTCTGTCCTCGAGAGGGAGGTGTTCCCGCCCATGACGGTCAGGGTGACCGGAGCGTCCCTCAACCCCCTACCTCCGAGGTTGTAAACCGTCGCGAAGATTCTGTGGACGGAGGCCACAGTCGTGAAGACTTCGTATCTGAGCTCTGTGACAGCTATATCAAAGTCGACGTGACGGACGCTGAGACCCATCACGTTGCCTGAGGGACCGATTTTATAGACCCACCAGCCCGTGCTCCGGCCCGAGTTGGCCGAGCTGGAGGGGGAGGAGCCGGGGTTGAACCCCTCCTCGCTATCGCGCCAGGGGTCGGTGCTCTGGACGGGTGAGTCGCCATTAAGGCCCTCGTCCGCCTCCTCGAGGTCCACCAGCCTGAGAGTCTGGTCGCGGTTGTCCGCGGCCCTCTCGTCTACGTGCCAGATCAGTATGCCGGGACCTGGAAGGAAGGCGTCCCAGCCAATGCACTGCCTGTTCTCTATAAGGAAGTACTCGTGCGGGGGCTCGACCCATAGCTTCAACACCGAGGGGGAGAGCTCGACCGCCTGAAGCGAGAGGTTCTCTGAGCTGGCGGTGAGAGCCATCGGCTCAATCCAGCCCAGCCTGACCTTGCAGAAAGCCGAGAGGTGGGATGGGGTGGCGCCACCATCGAGCCACGAGCCAAGGGACATTAGGTCCCAGCTCCCCGCACCGAGTGTGTCGCCATCGATGTCGTAGAGGTCGGGGAGGCCGAGCTCGTGCCCGAGCTCGTGGGCGAAGGTGCCGATGGGAGAGAACTCAGAGCACATTGTGTAGAAGCCGGCGGCGACGCCGTCCACAATGGGCTCGTCGTAATCGTACCACCTGTGGGACCATATTGTGTCCCGGTTCTGGTATGAGGATTCCTGCCCCTGGCCGGCGTGGATTATGATGAGGAAGTCAATATAGCCATCCCTATCGGTGTCGAAGATGGAGAAATCAACCTCCGCGTCGGCTTTCCTCACCGCCTCCGTCACGAGCCGGTGAATCGGGCCGTTTGCGTTGTCCACGCCCGATAGGGTGTCGGCCCCGTAGAAGCTCATATTGCTATCGCTCCTGTACCAGACCGCCGTCACCTCGCCCCTGACCTCAAGTTTTCCATAGGAGTTCTCGAAGTAGTAGCCGCGCAGGCTCCTCGCGCCGGGGCTGGAGTTGAAGAGCAGGTCTGAGAAGAATTCGGGCTCCCTTCCGGGTGAGTGCCTGACGTCCTGAAACTCGATCAGAATCACAATCATCCGTGGGCTCGATGGGGGAGCGCGCCCACGCACGGCCATCGGCGCGCCGGGATCGGGGGGCGCGGAGCGACCATAGACACGCGGGTCTCCTGGGACGAGCTCGGGCCCGCTCCCGACTTCCGCCCTCGGAGCCCGGGCCCCAGCTGGAGCCCGGGAAGGGGGAATCTGTGACACGCATTCGGTATTTTCGAGTAGGGAGTTGTCCGGAGTACCGCTCGCTCCTGTGCCTTCAGGCGTGGGCGCGGATTGTGACACGCCAGCATCCAAGCATCGCTCAGCCCCGAGGAGCGACCAGCCTCGGGCCCCGGCGCCGGTCACAAGAGGTGGAAGGAGGAGAGCAAGCGCTATAGCTGTGACCCACCTCGCCATCGTCTCTTGTATCTCAGAGGGGTGTATTTATTCTGTTTGGTACCGTCTAGACCCCTGCCTATTGGTTTCCGGACCGTTGCCGTTATCGCCGTAGGCCCGAGAAAGGGCTGGGGCCGGAGGCCGCTACATCGTGGCTGCCCGAGCCCCACGCCCGTCCTCATGTGCCCTCTGTGCCCTCCACGCCCAATCGCGCTTATTGTTGGGGGAGAGGTGCACCCGGCGATGGGCAGGGCTCGCATCCAAAATAATTAAATAGCGGAATTTAAATCCCCTTCACGCAAGAGTTATAATATATTGAAAGGAAGGTTTCTGAAATGAGCGGGAGCATGGACGAGCTGAAGAAGGGGACGACCATCCTGGGCATTGTGTGCAAGGACGGCGTCGTCTTGGGGAGCGAGAGGCGCGCCACTATGGGCACTCTAATTGCCCATAAAGCAACCCAAAAGCTTTTTAAGGTCGATGAGAGGCTCGGGCTCTGCGTCGCTGGCCTCGTGGGGGACGCACAGATTCTGGCGCGATACATGCAGGCCGAGGTGGAGCTCTACAGGCTGAAGCACAATGCGGAGATGAGCGTGAAGGCCGCCTCGACCCTGATGTCGAACATACTCGCGGGGAGGAGGTACTTCCCCTACTGGGTCCAGCTATTGATTGGCGGCGTTGACAAGGACGGGGGGCATGTCTACTCGCTCGACCCGGCCGGTGGCTCCATTCCCGACAAGTTCGTCACGGCAGGCTCCGGCTCACCGTACGTCTACGGCGTGCTCGAGGACCACTACAAGGACTCCATTACCGTCGCGGACGCCACGGACCTCGCGATTCGGGCCCTGACGGCCGCGATGAAGCGGGACGCGGCCTCGGGCGACGGCATGGACATCGCCGTCATAACCCAAAAGGGATTCAAACTCCTGACAGAAGAGGAAATCAAGAAGCGGAAGCACAAGATTGGGCTCGACTGAGCCTCATGCACCTCGCGCCCGGCGGGCGGCCCGACCCGGATTGAGGCGGGCGCGCCCCGGGCACGTGTATCACACTTCAATGTCCCTTTTTACAGCCGGGACAGGTAGTGCATCGAGATGGGAGTCGACGACTTCATACACCACGCGAGGGAGGTTGTGCGGAGCACCCTTCCACCGACGGTCAGGGTGACGAGCATCGAGTTCGAGGGGCCGATTGTGGTCATCTACACGAAGAGCCTAGAGGAGTTCGCGAATAACAACGACATCGTGCGCCAGCTCGCCCAGGCGCTCAGGCGCAGGGTCTCGGTACGCCCCGACCCCTCGATTCTCGCGGACACCGACAGGGCGGAGACGGAGATAAGGCACATCATACCCCCCGAGGCCGAGGTCAAGGACATCTGGTTCGACACCGATACAGGCGAAGTCACCATCGAGGCCCTCTCTCCGGGACTGGCCATCGGGAAGCACGGGACCGTGCTCAACGACATAAAGAAGAGAATCGGCTGGGCCCCAAAGGTGGTACGGGCGCCGCCGATACCCTCGAAGACCGTGGGCGAGATTCGGGGCTACCTGAGGATGGTCAGCGAGGAGAGGAAGGATTGGCTAAAGAAGATCGCGCGCAGAATCAACCGCGAGATATCGAGGGGGGAGAACTGGCTCCGGATATCCGCGCTAGGCGGCTATCGCGAGGTCGGCCGGAGCGCCCACCTCCTGACCACGAAGGACAGCAAGGTCCTAGTGGACTGCGGAGTCAAGTTCTCCCAGAGCGAGGAGGACTCCCCCTTCCTAAACGCCCCCGAGTTCCTGCCAATAGAGAGCATAGACGCCGTCGTCGTCACCCACGCCCACCTCGACCACTCAGGCCTCGTACCCCTGCTCTTCAAGTACGGCTACGACGGTCCCGTGTACTGCACTCCGCCGACGCGGGACTTGATGTCCCTGCTCCAGATAGACTACATGAAGGTCGCCCACAGCGAGGCCCGCAGGAGCCCCTTCGACTCCGCCTTCGTCAGGGAGATGGTGAAGCACTGCATCACTCTGAACTATGGCGACACCACCGACATATCGCCGGACGTGCGCCTCACGCTCCAGAACGCGGGGCACATCCTCGGCTCCTCGATTGCCCACTTCCACATTGGAGACGGCATCCACAACATCGCGATATCAGGGGACATAAAGTACGAGAAGACTTGGCTCTTCAACCCCGCCGCCGATAAGTTCCCCAGGCTCGAGACGCTCGTTATCGAGGCGACCTACGGCGGCTTCCACGACAACCAGCCATCGAGGAGGGAGGCCGCGGAGGCGCTTCAGGCCATCGTGGCCCGGACCATCCAGAGAAAGGGCAAGGTCCTGATACCTGTCTTCGCGGTCGGGCGCTCTCAGGAGGTGATGATCGTCCTGGAGCAATATATCAGGACCGGTGCGCTGCCGGAGGTCCCGGTCCACCTCGACGGGATGATATGGGAGGCGACGGCGATCCACACCGCTTACCCCGAGTACCTGAACAGCAACCTGCGCAACCAGATATTCCAGAAGGGCGAGAATCCCTTCCTCTCTCCCATATTCCAGAGGGTCGACAGCGTGGACGCGAGGGAGAGGATATGCAGCGACCCCGAGCCCTGCATCGTGCTCGCGACCAGCGGCATGCTGAACGGGGGGCCCGTGATGGAGTACTTCAAGCGTTGGTGCGACAACCCCCTGAACACGCTGATATTCGTGGGCTACCAGGCCGAGGGGACGCTGGGCAGGCGCATCCAGAGGGGATGGTCGGAGATTCAGTTCACGGAGCGCGGCGGCAAGAGCACCCCAATTCCCATCAAGATGTCAATAGAGACCGTCGACGGCTTCTCGGGCCACTCGGACCGCGGCCAGCTAATAAATTATGTCCAGAACATCCAGCCCAAGCCAGAGCGCGTCGTGGTCTGCCACGGGGAGGAGGCGAAGTGCCTGGACCTCGCGGTCTCGCTGCACAAACGCTTCGGCGTCGAGACCCGAGCGCCGCCGAACCTCGAGGTCATAAGGCTGAGGTAGCCGCGGAGGGCCGGGGGACCGGAGCGGTTCTGGAGACTCTCTTGCCCCGGAAGCTGAGCCGAGTCGGATGCCGCGGGCCACGTTCGCGCCGGGGAGGTCGGCCCACCTCCCGGGCCGGCATGGAGAATCAGCGGCGTTTACTCTTCACAGAACGTCCCGCACCGGAGTGCTCCCCCTCCAGCCTCTCGAGGAGCGCGGCATACATTAAGGGTAGAACCGCGGTCGCGTCGGCCTCGATGTTCACCCTCCTCGCGCCCGGCCTGACCTTTCCCCACGATATCGCCTCGCGCACCCTGGCGCCGGAGAGGCTCCCGTCCTGCTCCGTCGCGGTGGTGATATAGATGGCGTAGTCCAGCCCGCCCCTGAACTGGTTCCACCATATCACGTGGTGCTTCGATATTCCCCCGCCGATAATCAGGGCCCCGGAGCTCTCCGCCTTCATAACCAGCCCGGAAAGCTCCTGCTCGTCCGCCATCGGGTCGGGAGAGAAGTCGCGGTGCTCCTGCCAGAACATCCAGAGCTGGCAGCCAAAGGCCCCGTCAGTGATTCCGGGGACGAAGACCGGGACTCTGTTCCGAGCCGCCCAGTGGAGGATGGAGCCCTCGTCGCGCACTCTCTCTCCGACCGCCCAGATGAGCTCCCGGGTCGAGGGCCTCCTCAGGCCGCTCGCGTATATCTCACCGAGCATTGGCCGGAGCCGCCTTTCGAGTAAAGTGCCGTAGCTCCTGTCCGGCACGAGAACGTTCCCAAGCCGGTTGATGCCCATTCTGCGCAGGCTGGCGTCGTCCATCTCGAAGTCGCCGTGGTAGTACCTGCCCCACGCCCTTGCGAGGTCGTGGTCAATGGTCCCGCAGGTGGTGACTATCACGTCCACCAGCCGCCTCCTGACCATGTCCGCAAGAATTCCCCTGCAGCCAGTCGCGACGATGCAGGCGGGGAAGGAGAGGAACCTCAGGCACCCATCCCTGCAGACCATCTCCTCTAGAATTCCTACCCCTTCCGCCAGATGCCTGCCCGTGAAGCCACCCGCACCCTCCATCTGCCGGACTATGGCGTCCGCGCTCATCCCCGGCGCGGGGCGGATGTCCCGGACGGGGGGGTTCCCCCGGGCTCCTTTTAGTAACTTCCTGGCCCGCAATTCACCACACCCCGCCTGAAGAGCTCCCCTGATTTCAATCCTTCGGCCGGCTCCGCGGTCTCACCCTTTTCCAGGGCCGGGAAGCGGGAGCTCAATTGTGTAGGCCCAGGCGGTTCCACCCTCGACGTCCTTTCTCTCCTCGACCGCGGCTCCGCGGGCGGGCTCCTGCCCCCGGGGGAGAATCTCGTGGACCAGCGCGGTCCGGGCCACCGTGGGGGGGGCATAGTGCTCCCTGAATGATATGCAGCCCTTCGGACAGACCTCCTGGCACCGGTAGCAGAGGATGCAGCCGCTGATGACGGTCTCGTGGCGCTTCCGCGCTTTGTCCACCTTTATAACGGCCGCGGGGCAGTTCCTCTCGCAGAGGCCGCAGAAAATGCATCTGGTCACGTCCATCACGAATCTCCCCCGGGTGTCCTTAATCGGTTCATACTTCTCCGCCGGGTAGAGTTTAGTGAATGGCTTTTTGAAAAGATTGCTGATGGCCTGCGAGAACATCCCCATTCAACTCACCTCTCGGTGCAGCATATGCACGGGTCAATGCTGATGACCGTCAGGGGGACGTGCTGAATCTCCATGCCCTTGAGAATCATAATCACCGCGCGCAGGGTCGCCAGTGTTGGCGTCCTCACCTTTATTCTCGCGGGCTTTCCGGTGCCGTTGCCGCGGGCGAAGTAGAACAGCTCCCCGCGCGGCGCCTCCACATTGAAGAAGCACTCGTCCTCCGGCAGCTTGCGCGGCCCCTTCTCCACCGCAAAAGGTTTGTTCTCGTCAACCATCCCGATAAGCTCCCTTACCATCCTGAGCGACTCATTGACCTCCCTCACGCGGACCTGCACCCGGTCGTAGACGTCGCCCCTCGGCTCGTCGAGCCTCACGGGCCTGAACTTCAGGTCCCCATAGGCGAAGTAGTGCTTCTTCCGGATGTCAAGATCCACACCGCTCGCCCTCGCGTTGGGGCCCACCACTCCCGCGGCCAGCGCGACCTCCCGGGGTATGATGCCCACCCCGCGCGTCCTGTGGATGAACCCGCTGTCCTTGGTGTAGACCTCCGCTAGGGCGGGCCAGCGCCTCTCGAACTCGTCGAGCATCCCCCCGAGCTGCTTTAGGACGGCCGAGGTCACCCGCCGCCTAACCCCACCGATGGTGTTCATTCCGTGGTTGACCCTGTTCCCCGTGAGGAGCTCGAGCATGTCCATGACGAACTCCCTGTCCCTCCAGGTAAGCATAAAGAGGTTCTCGAAGCCCATCGTCTCGCCGATATGGCCGAGAATCAGGAGGTGGCTGTGAATTCTGTCGAGCTCGGCCATCAAAGTCCTGACGTACCGGGCGTTGTCGGGTATCTCTATGCCGCAGAGCTTCTCCAGAACGCCCGATATCGCGTTCGAGTGGGAGGAGGAGCAGATGCCGCATATCCTCTCGGCGATGAAGAGGGCGCTGTACATGTCCCTGAGCTGGAAAGCCCTCTCGATGCCCCTATGGGCGAAACCGAGCCTGAAGCCGGCCTCGACCACGACCTCGTCCTCGACCCTGAGGTCGAAGTGGACGGGCTCGGGCAGGACGATGTGCTGGGGCCCGAAGGGCACGCGGGTCACGCACCTCTCCGCCATCACCCATCCCTCCTGAAAGGCCCCCTCTTCTCAGGCTCGAGCAGGAGGCCGGGCGCGCAGCCCTCCACCCTCACGTCGAAAAGGTCGACCAGCTCCATCTCGTATAGGAGGGCGTTGATGAATATGTCCTGCACGCTCTGAATCTCTTCGTCGAGGCGGTACGACGTCCTGACGGCGGCGAAGCTCATGTCCGCGCTCTCGAGGGCGTAGGTCAGCTCCATTTTCCCGTCTCGAACGGCGCCGATTATAGTGATGAGCCTGTGGCCGCCCTCCTTCAATTTTCTCAGCGCCTTCTTGAGCTCTCCCTTCTCAACGACCTGGAGGTTCTCAATCATTCCCGCCACCTCCACCAGCCTCTTTGCTCCTTCCCACGCCACGCGCTTCCGCGGGCGAGGTGTGCTCTTCCTCGATTCTCTCCTCTCCCCCACTCCTTCCCTCACTCCCTGAAAGCCCCCTCCCCACCTCCTCCCCCTCGTTTCCTCCGCCACCCCCCTCCGCTCCCCCGGACCTCCCCCGCCCCGGTCCGCTCGCTCCGGCCGCCTTCTTCTCCAGCCGCTCCTTGAGAATTCCCAGGGCTTTGACCACCCCGTCAATTATCGCCTCAGGCCTCGCGGGGCACCCCGGAACGTAGACATCGACTGGCAGCACCCGGTCAACACCTCCGAGCACGTTGTAGCAGTCGTGGAAAACCCCACCCGTCGAGCCGCAGCTCCCGACGACCACGACGGCCTTCGGCTCCGGCATCTGCTCGTAGAGGTTCCTCAGGGCCTGCGCGGTGCGCGGGTTCACCGCTCCGGAGACGAGCAAAACATCTGCGAACTTGGGGTTCCCCTTGTTCACGATTCCGAACCGCTCGACGTCGTAGCGCGGGGTCAGGGCCGCGAGGACCTCGATGTCGCAGCCGTTGCAGCTCGTGGATGAGAAGTGGAGAACCCAGGGCGACCTCAGCAGGGACACCTACCACCACCCCCAGACCAGCGCGGAGTAGATGAACAGAATATTGATGAAAACCAGGGGCCATAGAAAGGTGAACGAGAACCTGGGGAGGCGGTCCCAGTGGGATCTGGTCGTGGCGTTGTCCACCCAGATGACCGCTATGAGCACTATGAAGGCGACCAGGGTCTTGAGGACGAGGTCCAGCACCACCGCGCCCGTGGACCCGAGCAGCGGCGCCAGTAGCGGGGCGGAGTTGAACATGAGGGAGAAGATGGCCAGCAGTCCGAAGGTCTCGAACCAGTGGCCGATCTCCACGAGAGCGAGGTTCTTCCCCGAGAGCTCTATCATGGGCCCGTAGACGATTTCCTGATGGGCCGTGGAGAGGTCGAAGGGCCCCTTCTGCATCCAGACCAGGAGGGCGAAGAAGAGAACCACCGGCGCCATCGGGAAGTGAAGCAGGAGCTCGTTGCTCCACGCGAGCTCCCGCACGAAGTAGCTCCCGTTGACGAGCAGCGCGGCCACAGCGAGAGCGAGCATGAGGGGCTCGACCGAGAGAACCTGTAGGAGGTTGCGGCTTGCGCCCAGATGACTATTGGGGGAGCTGCCCGCGTAGCCCGCCAGCGAGAGGAAGAGCTGTGCGGTCCCCATGAGGACAATCACCATCAGGAGGTCGCCGAGGGTCACCAGAACCACGACCGCGAGGGCGTTGAAGATGAAGAAGAGGAAGGCCATCGTCCCGGTCACGGGGTTTGTGGACTGGTCGCTCTTCGTCATCAGCTTCGCGACGTCGTACCAGGGCTGCAGCACGGGCGGGCCGACCCTGTTCTGCATGCGGGCGGAGATCCTGCGGCCCAGACCCATGGCGAGCATACCGAGGAAGGGCGCGAGCACGAAGAGCGCAACCGAGAGCAGCGTCAGCAGAACCTCCTCGGGCGGCTCCACTCAGACCACCCCCGCCGAGACCAGAGCCCCGCCGAGCGCGGCGAGAAGAGTCAGGATGCCGGCGACCTCCACTGCGAGCATCGCCTTGCCGGAGTCGATATAGCTCTCGAAGTAGGGGCAAGAGAGCTGGAGCTCGTAGCCCTCCATGCCGCAGGTGTATGGCTTCACCCTCTTTCCGCCCGTCTCCATCGTCGCGTAGGCGATCCCGAGGAGGAGGGCGAGGAAGATCACAAAGGTCGGTATCGCACCGGCCCTGCCAAGATAGGTGATGGGCAGGGTCGCCTCGAGTCTGTGGAAACCGGCGATGGGGTCAACGAGGGGGGAGAGGAAGAAGGGCAGGAGCACAGAGAGCGCAACGGCCCCGACGGCCAGCGTCCACATCGGGGCGGTGTAGAGAGGCGAGACCCTCTTCTCGCTCACCTCCCCCGTCAGCGCCATCGCCCTCCCCAGCCATCTGATATAGAAGACCTCGCACGCGATGCTCCCCACCAGCACCATCAGAAGGAGGAACGGATTGGAGGTGGACTCGGCTATGGATGTGTATTTCGCAATGAAGATTCCGAAGGGTGCCAGAAACATCGTCAGAATTCCGATGAAGAAGGCGCCGAACATTGACGGGGCTCTCCTGAAGAGCCCCTCCGTGCCCTCGATGTCCTTTCTCCCGAACAGCTTCTGGACGGCGCCTGCGGAGAGGAAGAGCAGGGCCTTTGAAATCGCGTGGAATATCGTCAGCACCACCGCGGCCGCGATGGCCTCCGGCGTCCCGATGGCCGCGAGCATGATGATGAGGCCCAGGTTGCCCACGGTCGAGAGGGCCAGGAGCTTCTTCATTCCCCTTTCCTGAATCGCCAGGAGCGCTGTGGAGAGGAACGAGAGACCCCCCACAATCGCAACGAGCAGCGAGAGCTCCTGGAACTGGTGTAGCACGGGCGCAATTCTAATGACGAGATAGACGCCGAGCTTGACCATCGTGCTGGAGTGGAGCAGCGCGGAGACCGGGGTTGGTGCGACCATCGCCCCCAGGAGCCAGGACTGGAAGGGTACCTGCGCGGCCTTGGTGAAGGCCGCGAGAGAGAAGAAGAAGAGCGGAAGCGCGACCATGGCGTCCGCGCCCGCGAGCCCCTCCTTCCCCACGATCCCCATCAGCGAGAAACTGGCGGTCCCGCTGCATTGGTGGAACATGAACGCGCCGATCAGGAGCGCAGCCCCGCCAGCTATCGTGACCTCGAGAGCCCATTTCGCGTTTGAGAGGGAGAGGGGGTCGCCCTCGTGCTTGATGAGGAAGTAGCAGCATAGGGTTGTGCACTCCCAAAAGAAGTAGAGGTAGATGAGGTTGTTTGAGAGGACCGCGCCGTTCATGACGCCGAGGAAGGTCAGGATGAAGAAAAAGAAGACCCCCTGCTTCTTCTCGTCGGCCATGTACTGGACGCCGTAGATTGCGATAATGGAGCCGACAATCGAGCATATCAGGACAAAAACCAGCGAGAGGTGGTCGAGGGCGAAAGCGAAGGTCTCGAGCGCCTCCGGGTTCCTTAGCTCAAAGGATGCCAGGGGCACCAGCTGGCAGATCGCAACCGCGAATGTCACCGGACTTTTTATATAAAGACCGAGGGCGACGAAGAACGCCAGAAGGCCCAGGTCGAGATAGAGAATCAGCTCGTGAATCGAGAGCTCCGGCAGGCCCAGCGCGAGCGCGAGCTCTTTCGAGTCCACCCGGAGGAAATCGCCGCGGCCCATGCCCTCGGCCGAGACCGCGATAACGAGGAAGATGGAGAGAGATATTAAAACGATGGTGTTGACGCCGACGATGGCAAGAAGGTGGGCCTTTTTTTTGAAGGGGAGCGCGAGGAGACCCATGAAAACGGGTAGAGCTATTAACAACCAGACAGCAGTTGCATACCCCTGCATGATGGGGGCATTGAAAGAGGCCGATAAATATTTTGTCACACGCCGGATTGACGCGGGAGAATAACATGTGCCATGACAGAGCGGCGCATGTCCGTTCCCGTGAAAAGCCGCCCGCACACATATCGCGGGCGGGGCGCGGGTGTGCCGCGCGTTTCGCGCGGCGACATGGAGGGGCCCGCCGACAGCGCCGAAAGAGGTTTACAGATCTCATTTTCTTCTCACACCTCGAGCCCTCTTTCAACCTCCTCCACCTCGATTCGTGGACGTCCTTTCTCTCCGCTCGTTCTTCGGATTGTTTCTTATCGTTCGATGAGACCATTCGTTGAGACCCGCAGGCGAGTGGAGTCCGTGAAAGTGAAGAGCTGTTCTCGAACCGGGCAGGCTGGCCCGGTGCGGGCGGTGGGCAGTTCTCATGAGACCTGTATATCTTATTTATCCGAATAGTGATATCCGATCACATGGTGTTGTATCTAGGCGACGCGCTGGCCTCAGCGGCGCTGGTGCTCTCGGCAGCCCTCCTGATTCTCGCCCTGCTCGCCCTCGCCCGCACTAGATCCCTCCGCCTTCTCTTCCCGGTCTGCGTCTCCGCCGCGGCTCTCGCCCTCTCCGCCCATCAGGTCCTGTTGGCGGCCCTCTCACGTGAGGCCCCGCGGGAGCTCGATGTCCTGATACCCGCTGTGAGCCTGACCCTCCTCCTCATCATCATCGCCCTCTGGGTGGCGAGGGGAGTCAGGAGAAAGAGGTGAACGGAGGGGCAATGGAGGAACGAACCCTCGAGCTCCAGAGCAGAAAGAGGATATTCGAGTACCTCACCCTCAACCCGGGGGTCCACTTCAGGGAGCTCCAGAGGGCGCTCGGGATGCCGGTTGGGGCGCTGGACTACCACCTGAAATATATGGTGAAGAAGGAAATCCTCGTGGCCAGAGAGGAGGAGCACTACACCCGCTACTACCCGAGGGACAGGTTCGACCCCGCGTCGAAGGCCATCCTGTCGTTCCTCCGGCAGGACCTGCCGCGGGGCATCCTCCTCTTTCTCCTTCGCAAACCGGGCGCGACCCACGGCGAGATTCTGGCCAGCTTCTCCGTCAGCGGCCCCACGATATCCTATCATCTTAAGAGAATGGTCGAGGCGGGGGTGCTGGTCTCGAGGAGGGAGGGGCGCGAGACCCGGTTCGAGGTGGTCGAGCCCGAGAAGGTCGCGGACCTCCTGATAACCTACCGCAGGAGCTTCCTCGACGAGCTCGTCGAGAGCTTCGTGGCGGCCTGGGTCTCGCGCAGATGAATTGAGTCGGACCGGGAGAACAATCACGGGGGAGGGCCCCGACCCCCGCCCCCTCCGCGGTAGTAGGGGTTTCTTTCGAGAATAACGAGCTCCTCGCCCCGGGCGCGCCGCCACAGGCCGGCCGCGCCCACGACGGCGGTGGCGAGCGCAATTCCGGCGGCAAGTCCCGCCAGAATGGACCAGCGGTGGCTCAGGAGCCTTTCCTCGAGCTCGTGGACGGCGCCCGCGAGCGGTCCCGGAAGCACGCCGACGGTGGGGTCGATGAAGTACTCCCCCGTGGTGGCGGATAACCTGAAGGCGGAGTAGAGCTTGAGAGAGACCCCATCGGTGCGGTAGGAGCACTCCAGCAACGACGGCCCTCCGGGGGCCTCAACGGTGCGCGTCCAGGTGAGGTAGCCCCTGTCCGTTCCGTCCGAATCGCAGTAGGTTATCCTCTGCTGCTCGCGGGCGGTGCTGGTGAACACGTGCATCAGCTCCCTCCCGCCCTGCATCTCGTTCTCGGACCCGCGGGCGGTTGTGGGGCCCGTCGCGTCATGGACGATGAAGCGCCCGTCATTCATCTCTCCCTCCCCCTCACCGAGCGACTGCTCCAGCGCGATGTGCGTGCCCGGCACAGGAGACCTGAGGGCGAGCCCGACCGAGATCTTCATCTCGCTCCCGCCGTGGAGGACCAGCACCTCCCCTCCCGAAACGTATGTGGAATTGAGTTCCCTCAGCAGGAAAGTCGCGGTCATCTGCACGGCGCCGGGAATGACATCGGGCCTGCCATCCTGCGGCCCGCCTCCTCCTCCTGAGGAGCCGGGGCCGCCTGGCTCCGTGGCGTTGGACGGAGAACTCGGACCACCTCCACCGGTGCCGTTTCCCGCGGGTTCCGGGGCGCCGCCGCTCCCCGTCCCGTTGCCGGTTTTCCCGGCCCCCCCACTCCGCCCCTCCACACCCGGGCCGCCTTCATACTCCCGGGGGAATTCGCCCCCGGAGCGGCCCGCGGACCCTCCCCTGTGCTCGGTCATGTCCAGCAAGGCGGTCATAACAACGCGGACCTCCTCCCCACCCTCGCCGCCATCCCGCTCCTCGACCGAGGAATTCCATCGCGCGGCTGTGAGGTTGCAGAAATAGGACAGCTCCCCGGGCTGGTACCTCCCGTCGCCCGTGTCGTTGAAGCTGAGGAGGCGTGTGTAGGCAAACTGAAACGTCGCGCCCTGCGCGCCACGCTCGTGGAAGTAGAGACGGGGGCTGGCTCTGGATATTTCGATAGAGATGTTCCTGCCCTCGACCGTGACCTGCGAGGGACTCTCCGAGTGACTCAGAGCGGAGGCGGGCCGGGGCAGGGAGACCGCTGCGGCAAGAATCAGCGCAGCCACGAGAATCATCGCCGCCCATCTCCCCTCATTTGCCCCTCCGCTCATCCGTCCCGTCATTTCGCCGCCGGAATTAATAATGGGTTTGGTACAATCCTCTAAGTGTCTCCGGGGACGGTTAGAAATTTGTTCCAATCTTAGAGGTTTGTTCCAGAAACCCTTTATCTGGCGGGAGCGAAGGGGATGGCCGAGGTGTGAGGAATGGCAAGGGCGATGGCAGGAGTGTTCGCTGGATTTGTCGTGGTCGTGCTCGCGCTGGGGGCTGCCGCGGCCTCGGGGCCGGGCAACGGGCCCGGCCCGGGGGGTCCGGGCCAGGACCCAGCTGGGAACGCCTTGATGAACAGGGCTCAGGAGCTCAACATGTTCGGCCAGATTCTCCTCAACGAGACCTCCTTCTCGGGGAGGTACATCGGTTTCAGCGTGGAGGACGGGGCGATACTGAACTACACGGTGCAGGACTCAGGTACAGTTCTCTTCGAATTCGTTGCGCTGGAGCCCTTCTGCTGCACGGGCTGGAGCGCGTCCGGTGCCGTGGCCCGGGTAAACGGGAGCACAGCGGTCATAATGGCCCACAACAACCCGGCGGCGGTGCTGCACATCACCAAGATGCAGGGAGCGAACATGTCCGCGCGTCTGACGCTGGGCGCGGGAATGACCGCGGTGAAGCACAACAGCACCGGCAACATAAGAATCTCGGGAGCGCTCGAGGCGGTGGTTCTGGTCGGCGGGGCGGACTCCGAGATAAACGGCAGCGAGCTCCTTGTGAGCTTCGGCCAGTCCGCCGGGAGCCTCACGGTCCGGGTACAGCCGAGCGGGGAGCAGGGACTCAGGCTGCGGGCCCACGAAATGGCGCGCGAGGGCCGGCTGGGCGGCGAGTTAGACATGGTCGGGGCGAACGGCTCCCACATGGAGAGCTCGTGGGGCTATGCCCACTCGACTTCCATGACAGTCAAAGCCGCCGGGAGCGGAAAGATGAAGGTGGTGGTGAGGGCGGAGTACGCCGAGGGCATGATATTCAGGATAGGCATCGACAGGGAGACCATGGGTGTGAAGGAGGCGAAGCAGCTGCGCGCGAGTCTTGACGGCAAAACCATGAAGCGGGTGAGCGCGGAGGAGCTGGTGCGCCACCAGCTGGAGAAGAGGGAGCGGGCCGCGTACTGCGTGGAGGTCGGTGAGAGGAGCTGCGAGGTGCTGGCCTACATACCCCACTTCTCGGAGCACGAGCTCTCTGTGGAGAAGATAACCGAGCCTCCCGCGTCGGGCATCGGGGGGTTCGAGGCGCTCTTCATAATCGCCGCACTCTGCGGGGCGGGGGCAGTCGCTCTATGGAGGAGGCGGTGAGCCGGTTCTCTTTCCCGCCGTGACATTCTGACGGGGTGAAAACATGGTGAAAAAGCTCGCATGTCCAGCCATGGTGCTGTGCCTTATTACAGGATACTTCGCTGCGGCGCTCCCTCTGTTGATGCCGGGCGCCGAGGCCCACGTGGACCCCCTGGCCTCGCCGGAGGACCCCAGGCAGATATACTCGTTCTTCAACGGCGACGCCGCGAGCGACGTCATCATCGACGGCCAGATCTCGAGGGGCACCTCCCCCGCCACGGAGTGGGACGGGGCGTTCGTGCGCAACATAACCCTCTCGGACTTCGGCTCCCCCGCAAACACGAGATATGCCCAGCTCCTGCTGATGAACGACGACGACTATCTTTATGTCGGACTGGTCTATAAATGCACGAGCTCCTCGTCCAACGACTATGTTACCCTTTACTTCGACGAGGGCGCGGGCGCCACGGCCGGCTACGACGGCCCCCACGACGACAGGCTGACCGATAAAAACGAGAACTTCGTGAAGGTTGCGGGAGCCATCTCGTCCAACAGGAGGTACTGGGACGGATACTACAACTCGTCCGCCGGAGGGTGGGTCTACGACAACAACGACTCGGGGACCGACAAGGGAAGCTGGGACGACTTCGACTACGCCGTGAGCGTCGCGGGGCCCTACTACAACAGGGAGCTCAAAATTCCCCTGAACCCGAAAAACGACTCATCCATCGAGTCGGATCTCAACGTCGCCGGAACGGACGAGCTGGGCTTTTTCCTGGAGGTCTACTTCCACAACGAGGGCAGGATCTACTACTGGGACCGGACCGGCAAGGACCCCGGTAACGTGAGCCTTTACGCGGACCTCCAGCTGGGCGTCGGGGCGCAGGACCGGACGATGTACGCCACCTTCGCCCGCTCCGGCACCCCAACCCTGGACGGGGACATCACCGGCGACTTCGGGTGGGCCGACTGCTACACCCGGAACATAATGCTGACCAACTTCCGGGGAGGGGGAATCTGTGCCACGGTTTTTATCACACAGGACACGGCCGGCTCGAACCTCTACTTCGGCCTCATGGTCCGCGACCCGCAGCCAAGCGACTCGGACTTCCTCAGGATATACTTCGAGCAGGGCAATTCGGGAGACGGCTCGCGAAACGGTCTTCTGGACAACTCATACCCCAACTTTGAGCAGTACTTCGAGGTAACGGGGGGCGGCGCTTTCACGGACGGGCACATCAACACATCAACTTTCGACGCGACGTGGAAATCGGACAGCGGAGCGGACGATGTGGACGGAAACGGGAAGGTGAAGTATGTTAACCTGCCCGGGACAGCCAGTGACAGGTACGAGTTCGAGTTCCTCGTCCCATACAACTCAAGCTCTTCGTACATGGTCGATGCCGATCATGACCTGAGCGTGCAGGGCGCCGCCCTTCTTGGAATGCTCATCCGATTCCATGACGCCGATGCTCCTTCCGGACAGCAGGACTACTGGTGGGACCGGACGGCGAACATGGACCAGCTGAAGACCCAGGAGTATGCGGAGGGGGTCTTCGTGGCGCCCGGGTGGATACTCCTGCAAATGGGGGGGCCCTGGCTCAAGCTTGTTTCACCGACCGAGGGCTCGGTGGTGAAGGGCTCGGGCTACATTTTCAGGGTGGCGGTGGACGACGAGGACTCCGGGACAAACGACGTGACCTCCGTGGCCTTCCAGATATCCGGCCAGTCCACCTGGACGTCCCTGATCCAGCAGACGGGGACCATTTTCTGGGAGAGCTACTGGGACACCACTTCCCTTCCGGACGGGCGCTACGACATCACCGTGGCGGCCCGCGACAACGACGGCATAGTCGTCAGGAGAATCGTGTCGGTCACGGTCGCCAACGGCGACCTGACCGGCGCCCCGCCGACCGGCGTCTCCATTCTCCAGCCGACCGGCGGACCTCTCAGGGGCAGCGTGCTCGTCGCGGCCAGTGCGTCCGGCGCATCGGGCGTGGGCGTCTATGTGGACGACCGCATGGTGGGAACGATGTCGTGGAACTCGGGGACCATGAGATGGGAGTATGTTCTGGACACCACGTGCTTCCGCGACGGTTACCACACCATTCGCGTTACCGCCTTCAACGCCGCCGGCTCCGCCTCCGACGCGGGCCTCTTCGAGTTTGACAACTGGCACCTCAACACCGTCTCGATTTTATCCCCCAGCCCGGGAGCGAACGTCACCAACTCTGGTCTGATGACGTTCATGGTGGACTTCGAGGACGACGACAGCGGCGTCAGAATGGACATCCTCGTTGACGGCGAGTATCTGACGTCGGACTACACCACCGAGGACCTAGGTGCGGGGGACAGGGGTTTCGTCGTCCAGCTCGACCCTACAGTGCTCGGCGACGGGGAGCGCTTCATCAAAGCCGTGGTCTACGACCCCGACGGCAACCCAGTGTCCGACTCGGTTGTCGTGAAGGTGCAGACCCGTCCAAGTCTCGTGGTCATCGGGCCCGGGGAGGGGGACGTGATCGGGGGGGCGACGACCCTCCGGGTGAGCGCCACAGACACCGAGGGAATTCAATCGGTCCAGTACAGCGTCGACGGGGGTGCGTGGTCCCGGCTCAACCCCGACGCGAGCGCGGGCGGCCTCTACACCAGCAGCCTGAATACCAACGCCCTCGCGGACGGCACGCACGCTCTAATTTTCCGGGCCTACGACAACCCTCCGGAGGAGTTCCTGCGCGTCTGCACGGAGGTCTCTGTGAGAGTGCTCGTGGACAACACACCCCCGTCCTCTGTCTCGGTGCTCTCGCCCTGCGACGGCGCCTATCTCGAGGGGCAGCACACCTTCAAGGTAAAGGCCGACGATATCAACGGCATCTCGCGGGTGCGCCTGCAGGTGTCCCTTCCCGAAGGGAGGACGGTGACGGTGGACAGCATGGCCCTCAGCGGGGCAAGCGGATGCTACGAGTACACCCTGGACACAGAGCTCTATGCCGACGGTAACGCGAGCGCCACAGTCACGGCCTGCGACAGGGCGGGCAACACGCGCTCCTCGAGCTGCCAGTTCAGAATCGACAACAACGCCCCGGTCCTCAGGGTCAGCGCGCCGAAGAACGGTGGTATCGTCTCGGGGCTCGTGGATGTCGCCGCCACCATGGACGACGCCTTCCCCGACAGGCTGGAGTTCTCCGTGGACGGGGGCGCGTGGTGCCGGGTCACCGGGGGAGCCGAGTGGGACAGCACGGGCGTGCTCGACGGGAAACACATCCTGAGGGTCAGGGCGACAGACGCCGCGGGCCACGAGACCATCGAGGAGAGGAGCGTGCTGGTTGACAACCAGCCGCCGTCGGTTCCCGCCGTGATCCAGCCTCAGGCCGGAACATACGTCGAGGGCATCGTCGTGCTCAGGGTGGCGGTCTCGGACGCTGTGGGTCTGGCGGAGGTCTGCGCCACGCTCTCTCTCTCCTCCGGAGCCAACCACGCCGTTGAGAGACTCGCACTCAACCATCTCACGGGCTGCCACGAGGCCGCTCTCGACACGCGTGTCTTCCCCGACGGCGAGACGGTGCTCAACATCACTGCCACCGACCTCGCGGGCCATGTCTCCCACTCGATTACGAAGTTCAGAATAGACAACACGGCCTGCAGGCTCGTGGTCATCCATCCGCGCGATGGAGAGGTGGTTTCCGGCGAGCTCAGGTTGCTGGCGGAGGTTTCCGACCTCCATCTGGACAGGACGGAATACAGCGTGGACGGCAACGGCTGGTTCGATGTGAGCTTGCCGCTGAACACAACCGCTCTCATGGACGGCAGGCACAGGCTCGACGTGCGGGCACTGGACTCAGCCGGCCACGAGACATCCGTTTCCCTGACAATCATCGTGGACAACGGCCTCCCAGCCGGCCGCATCCTGCGGCCACTGCCGGGCGAGTTTCTTGAGGGCCGGGTCAGGGTCGAGGCGCTGGCGCAGGACTCGGTCGGCGTGGCGGAGGTGGAGCTGGGTGTCCACAGGCTGGAGGGGGAGAACCTCACGCATGTGCAGAGCGTCACCATGGCCCAAATCAGCGGGGAGCGCTACGAGACCGAGCTCCTCTGCGCCGGGCTGCCCGACTTCACCTACGCCCTCATTCTGAGGGTCACAGACGTGGCCGGGCACGTCGTCCAGACCGCGGCGGTGCCGGTGAGCGTGGACGGCCACGCGCCCGTCCTGAGGGTGCTGAGCCCCGGTGAGGGCGCGGTGGTCTACGGCGAGGTCGCGCTGGAGGCCGAGGTCCGGGACGAGGGTGGAATCTTCCTCGAGCCGACCTGCTACAGCATCGACGGCTCCGCCTGGGTCCCCATCGGGGTGCCCTGGAACACCTTCGTGGTGGCGGACGGTCAGCACACGCTCGCCGTGAGGGCCGCGGACAGCGCGGGCCACGAGACCATCTGGTGCGTGAGCGTCACGGTCGACAACTCGGTGCCCATTGTCACGGTCGCACGGCCGCGCGCGCTCGAGACCGTAGAAGGAGAAATTTTGATTGAGGCGGTGGCGTCCGACGGGGCCGGCATCGCCCGGGTCGAGGTGCTCTTCAACGGCTCGGAGCACTCCTGCGTTTTAGAGGGGGCGCGATGGCGCTGTCCGATATACACCACGGAGCTTCCTGACGGGGAGCATGTGATTGAGGTCCGGGCGCGGGACCTCGCTGGGAGGAGCGCTCTCGTCGTCTTCACGGTCAGGGTCGACAACCGCCCTCCCACCCTCGCGCTCGCATCGCCCCGCATCAACGACTACCTCTGCGGAACGGTGGTGGTGGAGGCGAGCGCTGCGGATGCATTCCTTCAGAAAGTCGAGTACAGCGTCGACGGGCTCCCCTGGAGCGACATCTCCAGGGAGCTCGACACGACACTTCTGGAGGCCGGCAGACACATTTTGAGGGTGAGAGCGCTCGACGCCGCCGGGCATGAGGCGCTCGTGGAGCTCCCTGTATTCGTGGACAACGCGGAGCCGGTCTTCGGTCTCCACTCGCCCGCCGAAGGCGTCTATGTGTCCGGGGAGACCGCCCTGACCATCTGGACGGAGGACGACCTCGGCGTCGTGAGCGTCGAGCTGTCCCTCGGTGACAGGAGCTGGAGGGCCTCCCCGACTCGGACGCCCGGGCGCTGGGAGGCTCTCGTCAACACCGCCCTCCTCGAAGGATACGAGCATAACCTGACCGTTCTTGTCCGCGACCGCGCGGGCAAGACGACCTCGGGAGCCGTCTTGCTCCGGGTCGACAATGTCGCGCCGGCAATCAGGCTCGAGACCCGCACGGAGCTTGTAGGCCGCTGCTCGGTTGTCTTCAGCATCAATGACAGGAACAGGGTTGTGAGCTACGAGTACCGTGTGGACGGAGGGGCCTGGAGGGAGCTGCTCTTCACCCCTTCGAAGGGGAACTACGAGTTCTTATGGAGCACCGGCGTGGCGGACAACGGGGAGCACAGGGTGGATGTGCGCGCGGTGGACGAGCTGGGAAACACGGCGCTGGCGAGCTTCAGGGTCAGGGTCAGCAACCCGGACCTGTCCTGGGTGGTCTATCTGTTGCTTGTGCTGCTCGTGGTGGCGGCCGCGTCCGTGCTGCTGTATCGGAGGAGGACCCGCGCCACGGAGCTGCCCGCTGGCCCGGACGAAGGGCCCGCGCGGCCGTCCCCCCTCCCGCCCCCTGAGGAGGGGAGCGACGGCCACGGGAAGAAGAAGCCCCTCCCGTCGTCCACAGCGGATTCGGACGAGGAAGCCGGGGAGATCGAGCAGGAGAGCTCGATCTCCGGCCTTCCACTTTTCTCAATGAAAAAGGGTGAGAAGGAATATAAGGAATAGAGACCAGTCCAATATGTATATATAATTCTTTGTTCGTCAATGTACCGGAAAGATGAGCAGGAGAATCGGGAGACCGGTAGCCGCGTACCTCGCCCTGCTCTTGACCCTTCCTGGCCTGATTTCGGCCAGCGGCGGTGACCCGGGCGAGGACCCCGGTGTCGGGCCCCGCCTTTGGCTCAGGGCCGGCGCCTTCGACCCCCTCGCCTCGCCCCTAGCGGTCCCTGAAGTTCTCAGACTACCCGATGGCGATACGCAGGGCGTATTCATCGTCCAATTCGACGGCCCGATTACGGAAGGGCGGCGGTCAGTGCTGGAGGAGATGGGCGAGGTTCTGGGGTATATCCCTGACTATGCCCTCGTTCTCAGAACCACGGGCCACTCCCTGCGCGAGCTCCGGGGCCTGCCGGGCGTTCGCTGGGCCGGCGTGTACGAGCCGGGCTACAAGCTCAGCCCCAACATGGACAGGTCCGCGGCCCCGCGACTCAGGAGCGTGAGCCCCTTCCCCGGCGCAGATACCAGAGAGCTCTCGAAAAAAATCGAGACCCTTGGCGCGGTGGTCTGGTTCGCGGACCCCCTGCTCCTCCGCGTTGAGGCGAGCTATGAGCTCGCCGTGAGAATCGCCTTCCTTCCGGAGGTAGAGTGGGTCGAGGACTACAATCCCCCCTCTCCGACCAACTACAACGCCGCACAGATAATCCGGGCCAGGACGACCCCAGACGGAGCCTACGACTGGGGCACATCGTCCCTCTGGCGATACAACCCCGGGACAGGAAAGTTCGAGGGCTACGCCGGGGCCGGCTTTGTCGCCGCCGTCGCCGACACAGGCGTGGACGGCACCCACCCAGCATTCGACGGAAAGAAGGTTGCCTATTACGCCTACGGCTACTCCAACTGGGTCGACTACTACGGCCACGGAACCCACACCGCGGGAAGCGTCTTGGGCAACGGGGCCTACCGGCCGGGCCAGACCGGGACGGTGGGGAGGTACGCGGGAATGGCTCCTCTCGCGGGCCTTGTTGGCCAGCTCGCCTTCTCCCCCCAGACCTCCTACTACTACCTTTGCAGGGACGCCACCGCCTCGGGCGCCGTGGTCTCCTCGAACAGCTGGGGCGGGGGCTCGTGGGGGAGCTACGACTCTAGCTGCGAGAGCTACGACTACCTCGTCAGGGACTCTGATCTCAGCCTCCCGGGGAACCAGTCGATATCCGTCTTCTTCTCAGCCGGCAACGAGGGCGACTATGGAGCAGGGACGGTGGACCCGCCCTCTACGGCAAAGAACGTGGTTTCTGTCGGCGCCACGGACAACTCCAACGGAAACAGCGTGGCGGGCTTCAGCAGCCGCGGCCCCTGCGACGACGGCAGAATCAAACCCGACATAGTGGCCCCGGGAGCGGGCGTGACCTCCTGCAGCGCCGACAGCCGCTACTCGTACGTGAGCATGAGCGGGACGAGCATGTCCTGCCCCATCGCGGCCGGCGCCGCTGTCGTCGTCAACGAGTACTATTGCATCACTCGCGGCTCCCGCCCGAGCCCAGCGATGGTGAAGAATCTGCTCATCAACGGCGCGGACCCGATGAGCGGCCGGAGCTACCCAGACGGCGGTCAGGGCTGGGGCAGGCTCAACCTCGCCCGCTCGCTCCTCAACCAGACCAGCAGGAGAATCTGGACCGAGGACCAGCTCCATCCTATAAGCACGGGGCTCGGGAGGACCTACGCCTTCAACATCACCGGCGCGGGAGAGCTGAAGGTCTCGCTCGTCTGGACGGATGTGCCGGGCACCCCGGGGGCCTCGAGGGCTCTGGTCAACGACTTGGACCTAGTCGTCATTGCCCCCAACGGGACCGTCTACTTCGGGAACAGCTTCGAGAGCAGCTACTCCCGGCCCAACGGCACCGCCGACAGGGTCAACAACGTCGAGGTCGTGAGGATAGCCTCCCCGGCGCAGGGCGGCTGGCTCGCAGGCGTCCGGGGCTACAACGTCCCGCAGGGGCCGCAGGACTACTCCCTCGTGATAGCGGGCCCGATCGGGAATGCCTCGGTAGTTCCGGTTGACGCCGCCGCTTCCAGAATCTCCGTTGCTCCCGAGGACCCGGCGGAGGGTGATTTCGTCAGCTTCTCCGCCGAGGTCTCAAACGTGGGCCTGCTCCCTCTGTCGGGCGTCGCCTGGAGATTCCTCCTCACCGGACCCGACAATGACACGAGCGAGCTCGCCTCCGGAGAGGTGGAAAGCCTCGGTCCGGGCGCGGCCGCCTCCGTCAGTGCAGGCTGGAGCGCCTTGAGGGGCAACTACACCATCAGTCTCGAGGTCGACCCGCTCATGACCCTGTGCGAGAACACTAGGGATAACAACATCGCGATCACACCCTTTTTTGTCCGGGGTTACGGGGTCGAACTTCATTGTGAAGCACCTGAGCTACGCGCGGACCCTGGAGGGAGGGCGAGCTTCGAGCTCGAAGTGCTGAGCACGGGCAACGCCCCTGACACGATATCCCTCTCGCTTGAAGGCGGACTCCCGGAGGGCTGGAGCGCCTCCCTCAGTAGCGAGTCGGTGAACTTGGGCGCCGGCGAGAGAACGAGCGTGAAAGTGGACATCGAAGTTTCCCGGGACGCTCCCGCGTTCGAGAGGGTCTCGATGCGCGCCAGCGCCGTCTCGGGTGGCAACCTCACCCACAGGGCAATGCTCTGGCTCACTGTCGAGGTCAATCAGGTATTCATGATGGAGCTCTTCGCGGCTGGGGAGGAGCGTTGGGTGGAGCCGGGCGGGACCGAGGTCCATAGACTCGAGGTGCGGAATGCCGGCAACGGCCCGGACGAGCCCCTGCTGGCGCTGAGAGGGCTCCCGGACGGATGGGGCGCCACACTCTCGACGGAGCGGCTGAGACTCGCCGCAGGCGAGGCGCAGAACTTCTCCGTCATCGTTTCCGCACCCAGGGGGGCCCGGGCCCTCTCGCAGGCCTCCATCACCGTCAGCTGCTCATATGGCAGGAACGGCACCACCGAGACCGTGGTCACCACCCGCGTTCGCCAGCTCGCGGCCATCGAGCTGGAGCTCGCGGCCAGTAACAACGCGATAAACCCCGGCGGCGAGGGCGAGCTCACGGTGATTGTCAGGAACCGCGGCAATGGCCCCGACGCCATCGCGCTGAGCGCAGAGCTCCCGGAGGGCTGGAGGGGCGAGTGGAGCCGCCCGGTGACGCTGATCGAGCCGGGGGACTACGCCACCGAGAGACTCACTGTGTTTGTGCCGCAGGACGCGCCGGCAGGGCAGATGGAGCTCATGATAGGCGCGGTCTCGGGCGCTGACCCGAACGTCACCGCGGAGCTCGAGGCGAGCGTGCTGGTGAAGCAGTACTACGGGGTTCGCCTCAGCGCACCCGTCAACAAGGAGACGGTCGAGCCCGGCAGCGCGGCGGATTTTGAAGTAGTCGTGGAGAACACGGGGAACGGCGAGGACACCTTTATTCTCGAGGCCGACGAGAGCGCCCTCCCTGGCTGGAGCCTGACAATAAAGCCCTCCCGGATTGTCCTGGGGGCTGGCCAGAACGCCACCATGAGGGTCAGGGCCCGCTCCCCAGCAAACGAGAGCGAGGGTAGCTACGCCCTCGTCGTGACGGCAGTCTCTTGGAATTCCCCCTCTAGCCTCGCCACGCAGAAGCTCAGGATCGAGCTGGTTAAAGCTCCCGCGGAGCCCGCGCCGCCCATCGTGCAGCCGCCCCCGCCGGCCGTCGAAGAGCCTGAGCCTCCAGCGGAGAGCCCCACCGTCAGGTGGCTCTCGAAGAACTGGCCCCTGCTGCTGATAATCGCTATCGCCCTTCTCGCCCTCGCCGTCGCCTTCGCCGGCGCGAGGCGGAGGGCGGGGCTGGATGGGGGGCTGGATGAGGAAGGCATGCTTTATGAGCCGCCTTATGAGCTGGCCGGCCCGGGGGTGGAGAGTGAGGGGGCGGGGAGGGAGGGGACGGGCGGCGGAAGCACAGGGGCGACCGGGACTCCGCCGGCGATGGAGACCGTTTTCCTAGACGTCGAGGAAGATGGAAGGGGCGGAATTCCGGAGCGCGGCGGAGAGGGGCGGGCGGAGGACGGTGCCTGGCGGGTCGCGCCCCACGAGGGCCGCGCTCCTGTCGGCCAAAGTGGGGCGATGGAGGAGCACCTCGGAGAGGAGCCGGAAGCGGTTCGGAGGAGCGAGGACAATATTGGGAGAGAGGGGGCGCGGGCCGATTCGCCGAAGAGGGATGTTGAGAGAGAGATAGACGAGATTCTGGCGAGGCTTGGCGGGGGGCTCAAATAGTAGCGTTTCCGGGCTGGGTCGGGGGCATTACTGGGGTGGGGCCGGGAGGACCTTCCCCTCCTCTGGCTTCTGCTCAGCGGGCTTCCGCAGGGCAACGCGCTTGGGGAAATAAGAGAGAATTACTATATCACCTATCGACTGAACCCATCTATAGGGCACGGCCACGTTCTTCGAATCTTCGACAAGGAGGGGGTTCGTGTCGGTGATGAAGAGCCCGTCGATTCTTGCCTCGGCGATGTCCACAATCACGTTGGCCACGTTTCCAAGGAATATCCCGCCGCTCGTGTAGACCTGCAGCCCTATCATCTCCGAAACTTCCTCGAGCATCTGCCGCACCCCCGGCTTGACCTCGTATCTGTTTTTCTATAATAATAGTTTTCCATATCCGCGATCAGAGCTGTATCTGTATCCCCAGCTTCTCGGTGAGCTCCTTGTATCGGTTCCTAATGGTGACCTCCGTGACGCCCGCCTTGTCCGCCACCTCACGCTGAGTCCTCCTCTCGTTACACAGAATGGACGCAATGTATATCGCGGCCGCCGCCACGCCCGTGGGCCCGCGGCCAGAGGTCAGCTCCTTGTCGTTGGCCTGCTTAAGAATCTCCATCGTCTTCGCCTGGACCTCGCCGCTGAGCTTGAGCTCGGAGCAGAAGCGCGATATGTAATCCTCTGGGCTCGTCGGCATGAGCTTGAGCCGCAGCTCTCGAGTCATGAAGCGGTAGGTCCTCCCTATCTCCTTCCTCCCCACGCGCGATGTGCTGGCGATCTCGTCGAGGGTCCGGGGGACCGAGCACTGCCTGCAGGCGCCGTAGAGCGAGGCTGCCACGACCCCCTCGATGCTCCTCCCACGAATCAGGTTCTTGTTCACCGCCTTTCTGTATATCAGCGCCGCAGTCTCGCGCACGTTGCGCGGCAGGCCCATGCTCGAAGCCATTCTGTCGAGCTCGCTCAGGGCGAAGGCGAGGTTGCGCTCCGTGGCGTTGCTCACTCTTATCCTCCGCTGCCACTTCCTGAGCCTGTAGAGTTGGGCCCGGTTTCTGGTCGGTATGGATTTGCCGTATGAGTCCTTGTTCTTCCAGCCGATCTCAGTGGAGAGGCCCTTGTCGTGGATTGTGAAGGTCATCGGAGCTCCCGTCCGAGCTCGCTTCTCGCCCTGTTCGGCGTCGAACGCCCTCCACTCGGGCCCTTGGTCAATGAATTGGTCGTCGAGCACTAGGCCGCACTCTTCGCAGACCAGCTCACCCCTCTCGTAGTCCCTCACCAGGTGGGCGCTGTTGCACTCGGGGCACCTGTGTATCTCGTCGGTCTCGGCCAGCTCCTTCTTCTTCGACACCGCCTTCTTCTCTCTCTCAGTTGACATAGACATCCTTTCCGATCAGCCTGAGCAGGGTCTGGCCCGGGGAGCGCGCCGGCTTAATGGCGACATAAGGTGCATGGACGGGCCCGAGGAGGGCGGCCACTGTCCCTATCACCCTGAGTTCTCGGTCTACTACATGAGAGCCCAGCTCGGGCGCCCAGTTGGCGCGCACGATGAGGCGCCCCGTGTGAGAAACTGTGAGAACGCGTCCCAGGGCCTTCACAGCAACTCCCTGCCGGTCTGACCAGGGCTTATCTGGATTGTCATATATATAACTTTCTATATATTTAAGTAATGAAATCTCATCTATAAATAAAATTTACCGGAATGATATTATATAAGGGATGGGAAAGGCTCTCAGGGAGGAGTGTCATAAGATCGCGCCGCGCGCCGCGGCACCACACACCCAACCGAAAACTATTTATATAAGCACTGACAATAGGTAGATAACAAAAAGTTAACAACCGGGGTGGTGTTGATGACGATATGGAGGCGCAAGGAAAGAAAGGGAGAGAGGCCGGGAGAGAGGGCGGACGACTGGGAGAGGGACCCGTTCGAGGACCCATTCTTCAGCTTCAGGGAGGACTTCTTCAGGGACTTCGACGAGCAGCTAATGAGAATTCGGGCCTACATGAATGCCATGATGGAGAAGGCCCTGCACGGGGAGCTCGGTCCCGAGCACTCGGGCGGTCCGTACGTCTACGGCTGGAGCATGAGGGTTGGCCCCGACGGCGTGCCGCATATCCAGACCTTCGGAAACGTCAGGCCGGGGGCGATACCGCACAGGATGCTCGCTGGAGGGGAGGGCGGCGCTTGCCCTGCGGGGACCTTCATGGGGCCGGGGGTGCGCGAGCCGCTGACCGATGTATGTGAGGACGAGAAGAGCGTCACCATCACGGCCGAGATGCCGGGCATTGAGAAGAACGACATCGAGCTCGAGACGGGCGAGGACTTCATGGTGATAAAAGTCGAGAAAGGCCCGAGAAGGTACTACAAGGAGATTCGCCTCCCCGCACGAGTTCTTCCCGACACCGCGAAAGCGAAGTACAATAACGGTGTGCTGGACATAACCGTCCAGAAGGCCGAGGCAGGGAAGAAGGGCACGAAGGTCAAAATCGAGTGAGAGCGCCGGCCCCGCCCGCGGTCCGCGGAGCGGAGTCGGATTCTCGCAAGACGCTGGACTATCCGGTGGAGAGTGAGGAGGTTTGACTATGTCGGAGAGCGACAAGAAGGAGGATGGAGTGGTTACGCTCAAGGTCGCGGAGGCGAAGCCGCGGGACGCGGGCCGGGGCATTGTCAGGCTCGACCCACAAGTTGCGTCCCAGATGGGCCTGTCGAGCGGGGACGTGGTGCTGGTGGAGGGTAAGAGGAGGACCGCGGCCCTATGCTGGCCCGGCTACCCGGAGGACGCGGGGAGCAGGATAATAAGAATGGACGGCTCCCTCCGGCGAAACGCCGGGGCGGGCATAGACGAGAAGGTCAAGGTCAGGCGGACCCAGGCGAAGAACGCCGAGAAGGTTGTTTTCGCGCCCACCGAGCCCCTGAAGATAATGGGTGGAGAGGAATACCTCTCGCAGGTGCTCGAGGGAAGGGTCGTGACTAGGGGCGACACGGTCGAGCTCAACGTGATGGGCAGGAAGCTCGAGCTCGTCATCGTGAGCATGGCCCCCTCGGCCGAGGCGCTGCTCATCGGCGTCCAGACAAGGATAACCGTTAGCGACAAGCCCGCGAAGGAGGTCATGTCGATTCCGAGGGTGACCTACGAGGACATTGGGGGCTTAGGCAACGAGATGAAGAAGATTCGGGAGATGATCGAGCTCCCGCTAAGACACCCGGAGCTCTTCGAGAGGCTCGGGGTCGAGGCTCCGAAGGGCGTCCTGCTCCACGGCCCGCCGGGCACTGGCAAAACCCTCCTAGCGAAGGCAGTGGCGGGTGAGACCAGCGCGAATTTCATCACCCTATCCGGCCCGGAGATCATGAGCAAGTACTACGGCCAGTCCGAGGAGAACCTCAGGGAGATATTCAAGCAGGCTCAGGAGAACGCCCCCAGCATCATCTTCATTGACGAGATCGACAGCATAGCGCCGAAGAGGGACGAGGTCAGCGGCGAGGTCGAGAGGAGGGTTGTGGCGCAGCTGCTCGCCCTGATGGACGGTCTCGAGTCGAGGGGAAAGGTCGTGGTCATCGGGGCAACGAACAGGCCCAACGCGCTCGACCCCGCGCTGCGGAGGCCGGGCAGGTTCGACAGGGAGATCGAAATCGGCATCCCGGACAGGAACGGCAGGCTCGAGATTTTGCAGATACACACCAGGGGGATGCCCCTGTCCAAGGACGTCGACCTCCCCCGGCTCGCTGACATGACCCACGGATACGCTGGCGCGGACCTGGCCGCGCTCTGCAAGGAGGCCGCGATGAGGTCGCTGCGGAGGGTGATGCCGGACATCGACCTGGAGATGGCCGAGATTCCTGCGGAGGTCCTGAACAAGCTCTCGGTCGAGTGGAACGACTTCCTCGACGCCTTCAGGGAGATGTCGCCCTCCACGCTCAGGGAGGTGCTGGTCGAGAGCCCGAACGTGAAGTGGTCGGACATCGGCGGCCTCGAGGAGGCGAAGCAGGAGCTGATTGAGTCCGTCGAGTGGCCGCTGAAGTACGGGCCCCTCTTCTCCCACATGGACGCGAGGCCACCGAAGGGAATTCTCCTCCACGGCCCGCCTGGGACCGGGAAGACGCTTCTGGCGAAGGCGGTCGCGACCGAGAGCGAGGCGAACTTCATCAGCATCAAGGGCCCCGAGTTCCTCTCCAAATGGGTCGGGGAGAGCGAGAGGGCGGTCCGGGAGACCTTCAGGAAGGCGAGGCAGGCCGCGCCCTGCGTGGTCTTCCTCGACGAGCTCGACGCAATCGCGCCCACGAGGGGTAGCAGCTTCGGCGACTCCCACGTCACCGAGAGGGTGATTAGCCAGTTGCTGACTGAGCTCGACGGGCTGGTCCAGCTCACCGGTGTGACGGTCATCGCCGCGACCAACCGGCCCGACATCGTCGACCCCGCGCTGCTCAGGCCCGGGCGCTTCGACAGGCACATCTACATCCCTCCCCCGGACAGAGAGGCGAGGAGGAAGATTCTGGAGGTCCACACCCGCAACAAGCCGCTGGCCAAGGACGTGAATCTGGACGAACTCGCCAAGAGGACCGAGGGCTTCACGGGCGCTGATCTAGCGGCTCTAGTGAACGATGCCGTGATGCTATCGATACGCGAGCACATCAGGGCCGGCGGGAAGCTCGACAAGGACTCGCTCTCGAAGGCCATGGTGACGAGGGCCCACTTCGAACAGGCGCTGAAGAAAGCCCGGCCGATGAAGGCCTCGGAGCTGGAACGATTCGTTGGAATCTCCCGCAGCTTCCAGCCCGAGGTGGGGAGGGTCTAGACCGGAAAAAGCACATCTACCTGCAGCGCGATTACCCATCATGAGCGGTAATAGCGTCTGCCCCCTCGACTTCAGGTACGGCTCTGAGGAGATGAAGCGCCTCTTCACTGAAGAGGCGAGGCTCGGGACTCTCCTGAAGGTCGAGGCTGCGCTCGCGCTCGCAGAAGCGGAGGCGGGCCTGATTCCGCGCGAGGACGCGGAGAGAATTGCGTCCACGGTCTTCCGGAACGAGGTCTCGCTGGAGAGGGTCAGGGAGCTCGAGAAGGAGACTAGGCACGACGTGATGGCCGTCACCCTTGCGCTCGCAGAGCGCTGTGGTCCATCGGGGAGGTTCGTGCACTACGGGGCCACATCCTACGACATAGTTGACACGGCCCTCGCGCTGCAACTCGGGGAGGCCCTAGACATCATCAGGTCCGACCTAATATCCCTGAGAGACGCACTGCTCGAGCAGGCCGTGAGGCACAAGGGGACCGTTATGCTCGGCCGGACTCACGGCCAATCGGCCCTCCCGACGACCTTCGGCCTGAAGCTAGCAGTTTTTGTATCGGAGTTCGGGAGGCACATCGAGAGGCTGGACCAGGCCAGGCCAAGGATATGCACGGGCAAGATGAGCGGTGCCGTGGGCACGGGCGCGGGTTTCGGGTCCCGGGCTCTGGAGATTCAGCGCAATGTGATGCGGCGGCTCGGCCTCGGAATCCCGGAGGCGACGAACCAGATTCTCCAGCGCGACAGGCACGCCGAGTTCGTCCTCCTCCTCGCGAGTATCTCGACCTCTGTGGAGAAGCTCGCGACCGAGCTCAGGCTGCTCCAGAGGAGCGAGGTGGACGAGGTCCGCGAGCCATTTGAGGAAGCCTCGCAGGTCGGGAGCTCCACGATGGCCCAGAAGCGCAACCCGATCGTCTCTGAGAACGCCTGCGGGCTCGCTCGCGTCGTGCGCTCTCTCGTGATTCCGGCCCTGGAGAGCAACGTGCTCTGGCACGAGAGGGACCTGACCAACTCCTCGGCAGAGAGGATACTCATTCCCCACGCTGCGATTCTGACGGACCACATCCTCCGGAACATGACCAGCGTGGTCAGGGGAATGGAGGTCAGAACGGAGAAGATGAGGGCGAACCTAGAGGCTGCGGGCAGGGAGATAATGGCGGAGCCGGTGATGCTTGCCCTGATCGCGAAGGGAATGGACAGGGGCGAGGCCCACGGCCTCGTCAGGAGGATAAGCCTGAGGACCTCCTCGGGTAGGGAGGATTTCGGGAAGGCCATGATGGGGGAGCCTGAGATTCGCCGGCTTCTAACCCCGGAGGAGCTGGAGCGCATGCTCGCTCCCTCGGCCTACATCGGTGCGGCGGTGGAAATTGTAGAGGCGCTAGCGGCCCGGGTCAGGGGTGGGACGGGCGCTGGCTCGAACCCCAGATCCTCGACGAGAACGGGGGGACGACAACGTGGAAGGAAGGGGACCGGGCGGCGCACTTGAAGCACTTGAAGTGTATTGGAGGTTCCCATGCTCACTCCCGGTAGGGGCGGTTAAAGCGGCGAGAAAGGGGTAGGAGCCGGCGGAAGAGCCCGGGGGTTGATGGAGGGGCTGAATATATGTGCTTACATATATGTGCTTAAATTAGATATAACTCGTAAACGGGTTTATGCCTGGAACTTTGCGAGGTGGTCAGCACGGGGGAAAGGAGGATAGCGGACAGGGCCGCCCTAGGCACTCCGGCCCCTGCAATCCCGGCGGTGCTTCTAGCCGCCCTCATAATCATACCGACCACTCTTGCCACTCTTACAGCCGTCGCTGCCGCCGAGGCGCCGCCCCAGCGTCCCGCCAACACCTCCGCGACTCCTGTCCCCGCCGGCTACCGCCACAGACCCTCAATTGAATTCTTCACTGGCCTGAGCTGCCCGTCCTGCATGGGCGGCCCGCACCCAGACATGGAGAGAATCTGGGAGGAGGGTGGCTACGACCCGGAGCAGGCGTTCACCTACGTCGTCTTCCACGAGCTCAACGGTGGCGGCGTGGACGATCTGAACAGCGAGGAGGCTACGGAGAGGATGCGACACTACCAGCCGGGAATCTCCGGAACGCCCGACGCCGAGTTCGACGGGGGCTACATCGAGCTCGGTGGAATGTACGGCGGGACGCTGAACTATCAGACCGCGAAGCAGGCGATTAAGGACTGCGAGGCCCGTGCCTCGGCCTCCCTGAACCCCCTCCACCCGATTCAGTCCCTGCGCAGCGGCTTCAAGTACGTGAGGCTGGGCGTGAGGCAGCTCTTCGACGGGACCGGCTTCGCGGTGATGGTCAGGGCGGAGTATTTGGGCACGAGCGCGCTCATCGAGACGAAGGCCCTGAACGGCATCCTCTATGTTTTCATGGTCGAGGACAACGTCACCGCGTTCAGCAAGGTCGAGGGGAAGAGCGTTCTTAACCACAATGTATTCAGAGGCTACGCGATCAAAGGGGAGTCCTTCACATTGAGACCGGGCGAGAGCAGGGATTTCACCGGAAGGTGGGAGGTTCCCAAGAACCTGAAGGTTCCCGTGAAGCCGGGCGACGTCAGCGCAGTCGCTGTGGTCTACGACGCAGACGACACATCCTCGGAGAGCGGGAACCAGGGCAACCCCAACCGCGTGCCAAGAGCGGTCCAGTCCGCCACCCCACTCTCGACCGCCTACGACGAGCAGAACGACCTTCCGGTGGCGAGGGGGCTCAGACTGAGCGCGTCGGGAGGAGGGGTGATTCTCACGGCCGAGCTAGACGACGCGGACGGAATCGCAGCCGGCTATGTCCTCTACAACACGGAGGGCTCAAACGCGACGAACTGGTCGATCGCCTCCCTCAATCTGACGGGCGAGGAGTGCAGCGGCGGCACCTGCGCGGCCTACAAGAATGCGCGCGGGACAGCCTTCCTGAAAGCCTCCCCGGCCGAGAATTTCTTCATCGTTCTCCTGCTCTATGACGGGAACGGGACGCAGGGCCGGGTCGAGCTCGCCAACCTCACTGCCGCCGGGGCCGGGCCGGGCGCTGGGGGTGGAGGAGGCTTGCAATGGATGGCGGGGGGCTCGGTGCTCCTGCTTGCGGTCGCCGCGGTTTTCTTCTTCTGGAAAAAAGGGTTGCTCGCACCCCGCAGCGGACGCCAGAAAACCTAGTGGCTCAGCCCACTCTCCTGGCCGCGCCAAGGGCAATGCGGGAGGGCCGGGGGCCCTTATCCCAACGCGAATTCTTCCATCTCACCCGGAATCACAGGCCTCCTTTTACTGCGTTGGTCTTCCGCCTCCCAGAGAACCTCTTCGAGAAAAGGAATGCCAAGTTCCTCCTTCCGTCAGCCCAGGAGCGCAGCTTGACCTCGCCGAGGCGCGGCCTGTACGCAATCGGCACCTCTCTCACCCTGAGGCCCTTTTTCACGGCCTCGATTTTGATTTCTTCTGAGAAGGCCATCCCATCGCTGGTCAGCTCGAGTTTTTCAAGGACGGAGCGCCTGAAGACCCACATTCCGCTCTGGGAGTCCCTGAGGCCGGTCCTAAAGAGAAGGTTCATGAAAGTTGTAAGAATCCAGTTCCCCAGCCTGTGCTTGGCCGACATCGCGCCCTTCTCCAGCCTGCTGAGACGGTCGCAAGTGATGAAGTCCAGATTCTCCCTCCGGAGCGTACCGACGAGCCGCGGTATCTCCTCCGCTGGGTAGGTCCCGTCCGCGTCGAGGGTCACGATGACATCCCCCTGGGCATGCTCGAAACCGGTTTTGTAAGCCCTCCCGTAGCCCCGCCTCGGCTCCTGAATCACCCTCGCGCCCTTCTCCATCGCGATCTCACGCGTCCTGTCGGTCGAGTTTGTGTCCACGACCAGAACCTCGATGTCGGGCCCCGGGAAGCCCGGGATGGAGTCGAGTACCCTAGCTATCCCCTCCTCCTCGTTGATTGTCGGGATGATGACCGTGACCTCGGGAGCTCTCCCCTGCGGGCCGGCTTTGAGCGAGCCCTCGCACCCGGTTTCGCTCCCACCAGCCGCTGACTTCTCAGGCAACTCTGGCGCGAAAGGGGCCTGGGGAGATAATATTAACTGTCAGCCGCGCGCGGGATATCTTTTTATCCACCCTCCCCGATTATCGCGCGGTGAGGGCTTGAAGAAAGACCTTCTCTCAATGGTGGACCTCAGGGACGAGGTGCCCCTGCTCCTAGAGATGGCGACGAATGTGAAGGAATGGCACAGAACCGGCCACCCCTACGAGCCACTCAGGGGCAAAACAATCGCGATGATTTTCGAGAAGCCCAGCACGCGCACCCGCGTCTCTTTCGAGACCGGGATGACCCAGCTCGGGGGGCACGCGATATACCTGAGCCCCAAGGACATGCAGATGGGGAGGGGCGAGACGATTGCGGACACCGCGCGCACGCTCAGCCGCTACGTCGACGCCATCGTCTACAGGGCCTTTGACCATAAGACTGTGCGGGAGCTCGCGAGGCACGCCACTGTCCCAGTCATCAACGCCCTGGACAACAGGGAGCACCCCTGCCAGATAATGTCGGACCTGCTGACCATAAAGGAGCACAAGGGGGCCTTCGAGAAGCTCAGGCTCTGCTACGTCGGCGATGGAAACAATGTGTGCAATTCGCTGCTGTTAGGAGCGGCCATCACAGGAATGAGCATGAGGGCGGCCTGCCCAAGGGGGTACTGGCCCGACAGGGAGCTGCACGAGTACGCCCTGCACATAGCTAAAGAGACCGGATGCGACATTGAGGTGGTCGTCGACCCACGCGAGGCCGCGCAGGAGGCCGACATCCTGTACACGGACGTCTGGGTCTCGATGGGCGAGGAAGAGAAGAGGAGGGAGAAAGAGGAGGCCCTCCTCCCCTACCAACTCAACGCCGGCCTCCTAGCCTACGCGAAGAGTAACGCAATAGTCATGCATTGTCTTCCCGCTCACCGGGGGATGGAGATAACGGACGATGTTATTGATGGCCCGCAGAGCGTGGTCTTCGACCAAGCCGAGAACAGGCTGCACATGCAGAAGGCCATACTCGCTAGACTCATCGGCTGAGGGGCGGAAGGGCGGTGCCCGCTCCGTTGTTACCAGAGGAGGCCATGTACAGGAAGCGAATGCGGCCCGCGGGAAGAGATTCCCCCAGAACCGGCATTAATAACCGGCATTAATGCATTAATTGAGTTCCCGCGCAGGTACCCCCATTTCCTATGGAAACGACAGCCCAGTTAGTCGGCCTTTAGACTCCATCCGCTCTATAATAGAGCGCTAGAATCGCATTTTATGAGAATCTGCCGTAGAATTTCCAGAATCGCTCAGTGCTTGCGCTGGGCCTCTGCTCTGACTGGAGCGGGAGAACCCGCTATGTACGTATTCTCAGGGGCTTGAGTATGCCCAGAACCGTCTCCAGCTTCAGAACGAACTCCCCGGTATCCA